>CAURTM010000012.1:0-33693 GCA_963527735.1 uncultured Streptococcus sp. | reverse complement strand
TTGACAGAACGTCGTTCAACACGAAAACGTAAATAGAAAAAATCAGGGAATCGTGAAGATTTCCTGATTTTGCTTTCTGGAGAAGAGACTTAGCCTTCCATATAGTCTTTCAAAGCCTGTCCTGTTAGTCCGGCATTGAGGGCAATGAGGAGTTTCAAACGGGCTTTTTGGGCGTTGAGTTCTTTAACAAAGAAGACACCAGATTTTTGCAACTGTACGCCACCGCCTTGGTAGGCATAAACAGGTTCTGCAATACCGTTAAAGCATCGTGAAACCAGGGCGACTGGGATTCCTTTTTGCAGAAGGCTTTCTAATTTTTGAGCCGTTTCTTTGGGAATATTACCAGCTCCGAAGGCTTGGATAATCAAGCCGTCCAATTGTTCCAAATCCAGCATATCAATCAGCTCATCTGTCATACCAGCATAAGCAGAGATGATAGGGACTAATCCTTGTATGTGATCAAGGTCAAAGCGAACACGAGGTTCAGCTGTTTTAAAGTAGAGGATTTCCTGTTTCATAATCAGACCAAGTGGACCGTGTGTTGGAGTCTGGAAGGTGCTGACGTTGGTTGTATGCGTTTTGGTAACATACTTGGCAGCGTGGATTTCATCGTTCATAACGACCAAAACTCCTTTGTCAGCAGCCCTGTCATCGCTAGCCACCCGTAAAGCACTCAGATAATTATAAACACCATCACTACCGAGTTCGTTGGAGCTGCGCATGGCTCCTGTTAGTATGATAGGCATGTGGGGAACTTCCATGGTATCAAGGAAATAGGCTGTTTCTTCTAAAGTGTCAGTCCCGTGTGTAATCACCACTCCATCGTAGTTATCTGCTTCCTCTTTGATTTTTTGGTAGAGGGCCAGCATATTCTTGGGTTTGATGTGGGGGCTTGGCAGGTTAAAAAAGTCTAAGGCGTGGACTTGGATTCCTTCGAGAGGATTGGACACATGGTTCATGGGATTATCTGAACTCGTCACAACAGCGCCAGAAGCATCGGCCTGCATGGAAATAGTCCCACCTGTATGTAAAACAAGGATTTTCTTAGGCATGATTTACTCACTCTTTCTGAAATGTGGTATAATCATTGTATCACAAAAGGGGAGATTGGGATAGGATGGAAGTCAAAGCTGTTTTTTTTGATATCGATGGAACCTTGGTTAACGATCGCAAGAGTGTTTTGAAATCCACTAAGGACGCGATTAAGATTGTCAAAGAACAAGGGGTGCTTGTTGGAGTAGCGACAGGACGAGGACCTTTTTTTGTTAAGGAATTGATGGACGATTTGGATCTGGACTTTGCGGTAACCTACAATGGCCAGTATATCTTTACTAAAGAAAGAGTCTTGTTCACGAGCCCTATTTCCAAGTTGCATTTGCGCCAGCTAATTAGCTATGCTAAAAAAGAGGGCAAGGAGATTGCCCTAGGGACCAAGGATGCCATGTTGGGTTCCAAAATCATGTCCTTTGGTCTGGGTTCTTTTTCCCAACGAATCAGTCGCTTCGTTCCCTCTGTTTTAACTCGGACAGTGAGTCATTCCTTTAATCGTATGGTCAGCAAGGTTGTTCCCCAAAAGGAAGAAGATCTACTTCACCTCATGAATCAGCCTATTTATCAAGTCTTGATGCTGATGACGCCAGAAGAATCTGAGAAGGCGGCAGCAGATTTTCAAGATTTGAAATTAACACGTAGCAATCCTTTTGCTGCGGATGTCATCAATCAAGGAAATTCTAAATTGGAAGGTATTCGCCGAGTCGGAAAAGAATATGGCTTTGACCTCAACCAAGTCATGGCCTTTGGTGACTCAGATAACGACCTAGAAATGCTTGCGGGTGTCGGTATGTCCGTTGCTATGGGAAATGGTAGTAGCAGTGTTAAGGAAGTCGCCAAACACATCACAACCAGCAATCAGCAAGACGGAATTCACAAGGCTCTGGAACATTTCGGTGTTCTAGCTTCAGAAAAAGTCTTTGTCAGTCGTGACTATCATTTCAATAAGGTCAAGACCTTCCACCACATGATGGATGAACGGACCCAAGAAGAACCTCGAGCTTGGGATTTAGAAGGTGCAACCCACAGGGCTGGCTTTAAAATAGAAGAATTGGTGGAGTTTGTTCGAGCTGCCAGTCCTTCTGAAGAGGACTTTGGTCAAGCTCTATCGCAACTTCATCAGGCCCTTGATAAGGCAGCAGAGAAAGTAGCCAAGAAGACACCTGCCCAGCAAGATTTGGTGGGGCAGGTGGATGCCTTGATTGACACGCTTTATTTCACCTACGGTAGTTTTGTCTTGATGGGGGTGGACCCAGAACGTATTTTTGATATTGTTCATCAGGCCAATATGGGGAAAATTTTCCCAGATGGCAAGGCTCATTTTGATCCAGTGACCCACAAAATCTTAAAACCAGATGATTGGGAAGAAAAATATGCTCCAGAACCTGCTATTAAAAAGGAACTGCAGCGCCAGGTCAAGGCTTATGAACGCCATAAAGAAAGAAATAAATAGTAAACAAAAAGGAGCGCTGAGCTCCTTTTCTTCGTGATTATAAGGTTTTTTCTTGTTCTCTCACCACCAGCAAATCGACCTTAGCATGGCGGAGAATGTATTCAGATGAAGAACCGACCAAGAGGCGTTCAAAGGCGTTGAGACCAGTTGCGCCAACGAGGATGAGGTCCACTTCCTCTGCATCTGGAATAGTACGTGCCAGTAGGGTCTTTGGATTTCCCATTTCAATGACGATGTGAACATCTGCCACACCAGCATCTTTAGCACGTTTTTCGTACTCTTTCATCAGACTTTCAGCATCGACTTGGAGTTCTTCGTAAACTTCAGCATCAAAGGTGGATACGCTTTGGAGAGCGCGTGTGTCAATGACATGAGCGATGGTGAGTTTAGCGTCGTTTCGTAGAGCAGAATGAACTCCCTTGACAAAAGCCAAGTCCGCTTCCTTAGAACCATCGATTGCGACCATGATATTTTGGTAACGTTGTGCCATAATGAAACCTCCTGAAATTTTCTTACTATAATTGTAAACCTTTTCACTATAGAAGTAAAGTAAAAAAAGTATTTTTCAAAAGAATATTAGCGCTTAAAATCTATATAAATATATGATAAAATAAAAGAAAGGATAGCAGGAAAGAAGTGAAGGGAGGGAGAATGATGAAAAACTCTTTTCAAGAAACAAAAAAATCAAATTTCCTTTATTATGGAATCATCCTGGTTTCAGTCTTGGTAGAAGTGATTATGATCTGGCAATTAGAGAGGCTGATTCCACTTCTCTATCCAGGTTTTGTTGGTTTTTTAGTCTTTCACCTACTCTACCATCTGCTATTGTTCCTAGTTGCAAAAAGAAGTGGTCGCTGGGATTACTTGATGATATGGGGGCTTTTCCTCATGTTCAATCTTCTCTATGACTCCTTTCTAGGCCTGCTTTTTCTAGGTTTATCTTTTGGCATGTGATGTTTCTTTGGCAAAATACCTGCTATCACCACTGTCTCGGCCTCGCTTTTAGTGAGGCTTTTCTTCTATTCGAATCTAGTAACACCTTTCAGTAAACTTGTCGCATTCTCTTTCTAGTGGTATAATGTTACTATCCTGATGAATTGAGGAAACAAGATGAAAGAATATAACAAGTCTAGTAAGTTAGAGCATGTTGCTTATGATATCCGTGGCCCTGTTTTGGAAGAAGCCATGCGGATGCGAGCAAACGGAGAAAAGATTTTACGTCTGAATACAGGAAATCCAGCAGAATTTGGCTTTACAGCGCCAGACGAGGTCATTCATGACTTGATTATGAATGCGCGTGATAGTGAAGGTTATTCTGACTCCAAAGGGATTTTCTCAGCCCGTAAGGCCATCATGCAGTATTGCCAATTGAAGAAATTCCCCAATGTGGATATTGATGATATTTACCTTGGAAATGGTGTCAGTGAGTTGATTGTTATGTCCATGCAGGGGCTTTTGGACAATGGAGATGAGGTTTTGGTGCCTATGCCAGACTATCCTCTTTGGACAGCCGCTGTCAGCCTAGCTGGAGGAAATGCAGTCCACTATATCTGTGATGAGACTGCAGAATGGTATCCAGATATTGACGATATCAAGTCAAAAATCACTTCCAATACCAAGGCGATCGTCCTTATCAACCCAAACAATCCAACTGGAGCCCTTTATCCTAAGGAACTCTTGTTGGAAATCATTGAAATTGCCCGTCAAAATGATTTGATTATCTTTGCGGATGAAATTTACGACCGCATGGTAATGGATGGACATGTGCATACGCCTGTGGCGAGCTTGGCACCAGATGTCTTCTGTGTCAGCATGAATGGTCTATCAAAATCCCACCGTATCGCTGGTTTCCGTGTGGGTTGGATGGTCTTGTCTGGACCTAAGACACACGTTAAAGGCTATATCGAAGGTCTCAATATGCTGTCCAATATGCGCCTTTGCTCTAATGTTTTGGCCCAACAAGTCGTACAAACTTCCTTGGGTGGCCACCAATCAGTCGATGAATTGCTCCTTCCTGGTGGACGAATCTATGAGCAAAGAAACTTTATCTATAATGCCATTCAAGATATTCCCGGTTTGTCTGCGGTCAAGCCGAAGGCCGGACTCTATATCTTCCCGAAAATCGACCGCACTATGTACCGTATCGATGATGATGAGCAGTTTGTCCTTGATTTCTTGAAGCAGGAAAAGGTTCTCTTGGTTCATGGTCGAGGCTTTAACTGGCAGGAACCAGACCACTTCCGTATCGTTTACCTTCCTCGTGTTGATGAACTAGCCCAAATCCAAGAAAAGATGACTCGTTTCTTGAAACAGTATCGTAGATAGGGCTTACATTCGAAAAAGCGCCAAAAAGCTGGAAACATTTGCCTTGAGCTATTGACAAAAGTGAAAGAATCAGATAGAATAGTAAAGTATGTTTAGTAACTGATCACTTTATAGCCGGCTAAACGAATACAAAATCTATGAGGAGGTATTCATCGTGAAACGTACTTATCAACCAAGTAAACTTCGTCGTGCGCGCAAACACGGATTCCGTAACCGTATGTCAACTAAAAACGGTCGTCGCGTATTGGCAGCTCGTCGTCGTAAAGGACGCAAAGTTTTGGCTGCATAATCCAAACGAACCATAACAAAAATCAGTAGGAACTCGAGTCTACTGATTTTTATTTTTGTAAAAAAGTTCAAAAAGGCTTTATATTTTTGCTCAAATGGTGTATAATATTTCACATACTGTAAAAAATGGAGAATAATCATGAAGAAATCAAAAGTTATGCTTTTTGGAGCTATGGCTTTGACAGCAGGTCTAGCTCTAGCGGCATGCGGGTCATCCCAATCAAGCAATGCAGACAAGACATACTCTTATATCTTTGTCAGCAACCCAGATACCTTGGATTACATTACCTCTACACGAGACTCTACATCTAGTATCACAACCAACTTGATTGATGGTTTGTTGGAAAATGACCAGTATGGCAATCTCATCCCATCTATGGCTGAGTCATGGACAGTGTCAAAAGATGGCTTGACTTACACTTATAAGATCCGTCAGGGAGCTAAATGGTACACTTCTGAAGGAGAAGAGTATGCAGATGTAACGGCTCATGACTTTGTGACTGGTCTCAAGTATGCGGCTGATAAAAAGGCTGAAAACTTGTACTTAGTACAAGACTCTATCAAGGGTCTAGCAGACTATGTTGAAGGACAATCATCCGATTTTGGAACTGTTGGTGTTAAGGCAGTGGATGATTACACTCTACAATACACTCTCAACCAACCTGAGACTTATTGGAACTCTAAAACAACAGCAAGTATCCTGAATCCTGTAAATGAAGCCTTCTTGAAGTCTAAGGGAGATGACTTTGGAAGTGTGACACCATCAAGTATCTTGTCAAATGGTCCTTACTTGTTTAAATCTTTCTCATCAAAATCTTTGATTGAGTTTGATAAAAACCCTAATTACTGGGATAAGGACAATGTCAAAATTGAGAAAGTGAAACTCTCTTTCTTTGACGGTTCTGACCAAGACAGCATTGCTAGAGGTTTCTTGGATGGTAACTATACAGATGGCCGTATCTTCCCAACAAGTTCAGTATTTGCTGAACTCAAGAAGGGGAATGAGGACAAGATTACCTACACACCGCAAAACTCAGTTACTTTCTATTATCTTTTCAACGTCAATCGTCAAAGCTACAAGCAGACTATGAAACAGTCTGATAAGGAAAAGACAGATTCACGCGCAGCTATGCAGAATAAAGATTTCCGTCAGGCTATCAACTTTGCCTTTGACCGTCATGCTTATGCAGCGCAGACAAATGGTGAAGATGGAGCAGACCGTATTTTGCGTAACACGGTTACACCAAGTAACTTTGTCCAAGTTGGTGATAAGAACTTCGGTGATATTGTCAATGAGAAAATTGTCAACTACGGTAAAGATTGGGCAAATATCAACCTAAACGATGGTAAGCAAGCCTTCTTGAATCCTGAAAAGGCCAAAGAGAAGTTTGCCAAGGCCAAAGAAAGTCTGCAAGCTCAGGGAGTAACCTTCCCAATTCATTTGGATATGCCAGTTGACCAGACTGCTAAATTAGATGTGCAACAGGCCGGATCTTTCAAGCAAACAGTAGAAGCTACTCTTGGTAAGGAGAATGTAGTTATCGATGTTATCCAACTTTCTCCAGATGAAAAAGACCAAGCAACCTACTTTGCAGATACAGCAGAACAAAAAGACTACGATATCGACATCTCAGGATGGGGTGGAGATTACTCAGATCCTAAGACTTACCTAGCCATCCTTGATCCAGAGACAGGTTCTCAGTTGAAAAACATGGGCTTGTCTGAAGGAAAAGACAAGGAAGTTAAGGACAAGATTGGTCTTTCTGACTACAAGAAACTCTTGGATCAGGCTGATGCGGAAATCACAGATACTCAAGCTCGCTATGAAAAATATGCTGAAGCCCAAGCTTGGTTGACAGATAGCGCCCTTTTCCTACCAGTTCAAAGCGGCGGAGCCAACCCAATCTTCCGTAAGACTGTACCGTTTACAGGCCCATTCTCATTCGTTGGGAATAAAGGAAATGCTGACAACTACAAATATGTTGAATTGCAAAAAGAGGCAGTAACTGCTAAACAGTACCAAGAACTCTATGAAAAATGGCTAAAAGAAAAAGCTGAGTCAAATAAAAAAGCTCAGGAAGATTTAGCTAACCACATTCAATAATATTTCTAGTCATGCTTTTCAGTTAAGCATAGTGACAGGATTCAGAAAAAGGCCTTACCAGACGCTTATTGGTTCTGGTAGGGCCTTTTCTTTATTCTTTTAAGTGATAAGAGTAGCTAGCGACAACGACGTCTTGGTGCCAACGAAGGGCGTATTTGAGTTTGAGACTCATCTGATTGTGTAGAATATTTTGCCAAGGTTTATTAGGGATAAACTGGGGTACTAGGACAGTGACTGTATAGTTCTTTTTCTGGGCATCCTCAGAGATTCGTTTGACATACTTGACAGTAGGGGTGATGATGTCGCGGTAGCTGGTCTTGATATTTTTCAGAGTAATGGTTGGGAAGTAATCGGCAAATTCTTGGAGAATTTCTTGGTCTTTTTCTGATGTTTCCTTAGTAGAAATGTGCATGGCTAAGACTTCGTCACCGATACTTTGAGCGTAGTTAATGGCTCCAACGCTGACGCGGGTAACATTTCCTACTAGGACGAGAACCAGATTACCGTCGTACATACGTTTTTCGATTCCTTCATAGAGTCGCAGTTGTTGGGCTACTTTTTGGTAATGACTGTGAATGGCTAAGAAGAGTAGGGTGAGTACGAGAATAATCGGGAAGAAAGGCCAGATATCACTGAGACGGAAAAAGAGCAAGATTAGTACAATCGCGTAGCAAATGATTGCCCCAAGGATATTAGCAAGAGCAGGTTTTAAGAAGTTTGCTCCTTTTTCCTTTTTCCAATGACGAATCATCCCAGTCTGAGATAGGGCGAAGGGAACGAAGACCCCGATAGTATAAAGAGGAATCAAGCGTTCAGTATTGCCATTAAAAATGAGAAGAAGAATCATAGCCCCAAAAGCCAGAGTTAAAATTCCATTGGAGTAGCCTAGGCGGTCTCCTTTTTCCATAAAGAGATGGGGCATGTATTTGTTTTTAGCCATATTGTAAGCCAGCATAGGGAAGGCCGAAAAGCCAGTATTTGCAGCTACGGCCAAAATCAAGGCTGTGGAGAATTGGAAGATATAATAGCCAAGGTGACCTAAGAAGGAATTACCAAGGATGCCTTGAGCCATCTGTGAAAGAATAGTTTCTCCGTGTTGAGGCATAATCCCCATCCAGTAGTTTAGGAAGGTGATACCAGCAAAAAGGAAACCTAAAATCAGTGACATAATGGTCAAGGTTTGAGCGGCATTCTTTTCTTTTGGAGCCTTGAAAAAGGGAACGGCATTTGAAATAGCTTCAACCCCTGTCAAAGAGGCAGATCCGCTGGTAAAAGCTCTTAGAATGAGAACGATAGACAGGCTCGGAACAGCATGCCCAATAGGTGAAGTTGCCTGATAGCTGAGAGAACCTGTCATTAGTTGAAAGATTCCATAGAGTAAGAGAGAGACAGTACTGAGGATAAAGAGATAGACAGGAATCATCAGTGAACTGGCAGATTCTTTCAACCCCCGTAAATTCAAGAGCATAAGCAAGCAAACTAGAAAAATGGAGATGTGGAGGTTGTAAGGGTGGAGGATAGGGAGGGCTGCTGTGATAGCATCAGCTCCAGATGATACCGATACTGCCACAGTCAGCATGTAGTCAACCAGCAGACTACCTCCAGCCATCAAGCCTAGCTCGGGCGATAGATTTTCTCGAGTAACCATATAGGCCCCTCCTCCTTGAGGGTAGGCGTGGATGATTTGACGGTAGGAAACGGTTAAACTAGCTAGAAGTAGGAGGACAAAAAGGCCAATAGGAAGGCTCCACCATATAGCTAGAGGAGAGAGACTAGCCAAGACGAGGACTACTTGCTCAGGTCCATAGGCAATGGAGGATAGAGCGTCGCTTGACAACATGGCCAGTGCCTGCATTTTTCCCAGTAGCCCTCCTTCGCCTTCTGTTAAGGACTTAAGAGGCCGACCGATAAATGTATGTTTTAATTTTGTAAACATGGTATTTTCCTTTTCTGAAAATTTCAATAAGTGCTATTATACTGCTTTGGAAAAATAGCGTCAAGAGACGACGATGGATTTTAGAATATTTTTTACAGATGAGGAGAGAGGTCAGTTTTTTTGCTATAATAGAAGATAGAAAACGAGGTTAGAAGAGATGATTTTTGATACACATACACACTTGAATGTAGAAGAATTTGCAGGTCGTGAGGCAGAAGAAATTGCCTTGGCTGCTGAGATGGGTGTGACACAGATGAATATTGTTGGTTTTGATAAACCGACGATTGAGCGTGCTTTGGAGTTGGTGGATGAGTACGACCAACTCTACGCAACTATTGGTTGGCATCCTACAGAGGCAGGGACTTATACGGAGGAAGTCGAGGCTTACTTGTTGGATAAGTTAAAACATCCCAAGATTGTTGCCTTGGGTGAGATTGGTTTGGACTACCATTGGATGACAGCGTCCAAAGAAGTGCAGGAGCAGGTTTTTCGCCGTCAGATTCAGTTATCTAAGGACTTGGATTTACCTTTTGTGGTCCATACCCGTGATGCGTTGGAAGATACCTATGAGATTATCAAGAGCGAGGGAGTTGGTCCTCGTGGTGGCATCATGCATTCTTTCTCAGGAACACTTGAATGGGCAGAGAAGTTTGTCGAGCTTGGTATGACTATTTCCTTCTCAGGAGTGGTGACTTTCAAGAAGGCAACCGATATCCAAGAGGCGGCTAGAGAACTTCCTTTGGACAAGATTTTGGTAGAGACGGATGCGCCTTACCTGGCTCCTGTTCCTAAACGTGGTCGTGAAAACAAAACTGCCTATACTCGCTATGTAGTAGATTTTATCGCGGATTTGCGTGGCATGACGACAGAAGAGTTAGCGGTGGCAACGACTGCAAATGCAGAGCGCATTTTTGGATTGGACAACAAGTAATGAAAGAAAAAATTTCCCAAGTCATCGTGGTTGAAGGTCGCGATGATACGGCCAATCTCAAACGTTATTTCGAGGTAGAGACCTATGAGACTCGAGGTTCTGCCATCAATGACCAGGATATAGAGCGGATTCAGCGTCTACATCAACGTCATGGAGTCATTGTCTTTACAGATCCAGATTTTAATGGGGAGCGGATTCGTCGCATGATTATGACGGCCATTCCAACAGTTCAGCATGCCTTCCTCAAACGAGATGAAGCTGTTCCCAAGTCCAAAACCAAGGGGCGTTCTCTGGGAATTGAGCATGCCAGCTATGAAGACCTGAAAACGGCTCTAGCTCAGGTGACAGAACAATTTGAACATGAGAGTCAGTTTGACATCAGTCGTAGCGACTTGATTCGCCTTGGTTTTCTAGCAGGGGCAGATAGCCGTAAGCGACGAGAATATCTAGGAGAGGCTCTCCGAATTGGCTATTCCAACGGCAAGCAACTCCTCAAACGCCTAGAGTTGTTTGGAGTCACCTTGGCAGAAGTGGAAGAAGCCATGAAATCTTATGAGTAGGAAAGATGTAGCCGTTACAATTTTTTAAGTTTCACAGTATTTTTCGAAGCAGGTAGAAGAGGAGGCGTCTGATGTTAATTGGTCAAAAAATTAAAGAGATTCGGATAGAAAAAGGAATTAGTCGTCCAGATTTTTGTGGAGATGAGCAAGAACTGACGATTCGTCAACTATCGCGAATTGAAAGTGGAGCTTCGCAACCAAGTTTGCCGAAGTTAGACTATATTGCTCGCAGGCTAGGAGTTCCAGCTTATAGCCTTATGCCGGATTTTTCAGCTCTTCCTCCTGCTTATTTAGAATTGAAATACCAGATTTTACGTGAACCAATCTATGGTAAAGAAGAGGAGTACGATAAGAAGGAAGCGTGTTTGGAAGAGATAGAGAACTTGTTTTATGAGCAACTTCCTAGTGAGGAAAAAGTATGGTTTGAAGTTACTAGAGCAACGATAGATGTCATTCGAAGCGGACGACCAGAATATGGGGAAACCGTACTGGACGATTATTTTAAAAGAATTTATGATAAGGAATTGTTTTTGATAAATGAATTAGAAGTCATCAATTTATATTTTGCTATAGTGCTTACAAAGATAAAACAAGGTCAAAATCAGATTGAAGAAATTAACAGAATTCATTCGTTTTTAGTTCGTTTGACAAATCATGTAGAATTAATTGCACCAGAATATCTGTTTGCTTTAAGTAACACTTTGTTTTCGGGTCTAGCCTGTTTGGATAATTTGTCGTCTTATGATTCACTCGGAGCTTATATCTTTAGCCTTAATCATATAATGGAAAAAACACAAGATTTTCAGAAGAAACCAATTATATTAATGTTGGAGTGGAAATTATCTCTAATAATAAACAATGATTATGTTTCTGCCGAACAGTTCTATCAGAAATCGAAGCTATTTGCTGATATAATAGAAAATTCTTATTTAGTTACTATGTTGGAGAAACAATGGCAAGAAGATTTAAAAAAATATTTATAAACATAGTGAATCAGTGACAAAAATGTCCTTATTCTTGCATCAAAACAGTTCTAAAGTTCGTCTTTAGAGCTGTTTTTTTAGATATAAGCTAAAAATGACACGAAATGGTTATATTTTAAGGACATTGATGTCCTTTGAGTTTATTTAAGAATAATTTATAATTAATTAAAATGTGAAAGGAGATTACAGTATGAACTTTTTTAGTTTATTTTATTTAGTTACTTGGTGGTTTAAATAAAATTTAGTTATGTCTACTTAGTCTCAAAATAGATTCTTTAGGGCAAAGTGTCAGTTTATTAGGATAGTTATGATAAAAATGTATATTTCGAGGAGAAAATAAAATGAAAAATAAGATTTTAACAAAAACAGCAATTGTTTTAAGTTGCTTTTTAACATTAAGTACTGTTGCTCTCCCATCTGCAACTGCTTTTGCTTCTACATACTCAGTTTCGGATAAAGCAACTCAAGCTTCAAAACGTTCTACGGCAACTAATAGTGAAGGAAAACATATCTACGTAGATAACGGACGTATATTAGAATTTGATAAAGATACTGTTTCGCAAGAGGATATCCAAGCTGCTAAAATGGACAGAGGAAAGTGGTCTTTTTCAGTTACAGCTATTCGAAAAGGTTATAGTAAACTCCCTTCGAATGTTAAAAGATGGATAAATCAATATATAGGATTGAATGCCATATTGAGTACACTAGAACACTTTACTGGTTGGATTGAAGATGGAATCTACCAGGCTTGTAAGCGTGCAGGTATGCCAGATTGGATGGCTTGGACAGTAGCTAAAGCTTTGACCTTGATAGCACTATAGTTTATGAAAAAATTAAAAAAATACCTTCCATTCTTTTTCTGTCTACTATACCTAATACACGGAATACTTGATTTATCAACTTTAAATATTTTAGGTGCAATTTTTAAAATTATAATTAGTACTTTGGGTATAATAGTTACATATCCGTTTTATAAAGAAGGAAACGAATAATTTAAAGAAATAATTCTGTACTCAGTCTTATTTAGTTGTTCTCATAGTAGTAGGAATAATCCGTGTTTACCATTTGCGAGTAATAAACAATAATCCTAAAAAAAGTCTCTGACAACTAGTGATTGATTTTTCTCGGATTAGTTTCACACAATTGTTTATACGAATGATTGGAGATTATGTTAAATTTACTTTGTGGTATTTTGCAATCAGAGTACATCAAATAGGCACCTTTTTATGTGTCCTTCGTTTTACAATAGGGTAAGAATATTTATAAACATAGCGAAGTAATGACAAAAATGTCCTTGTTCTCGCATCAAAACAGTTCTAAAGTTCGTTTTTAGAGCTGTTTTTTTAGATATGAGCCAAAAATAATATGAAATAGTTAGATTTTAAGGACATTGACGTCCTTGATAGTTCTTGAAAAAACGGATATAATATATTTGAAGATGTTGCTAGTAGAAAGAACTTAATAAACTTCTTAACATGGCAGTGACTGTGGTCACCTTCTCACTAAGTGACCAAGTAACTTTTTGGAGGAAATGATGAAACGTTTATTTATTTTGATTTCAATGGTATTGGTATCGCTTTATATGGTGATAACTTCCGTTGACCATCGAGAAGAGATTTTATTTGGTAACTATCCTTCTGTTGATGTGACAGGAATGATGATAAATCAACCAGTAGCTAGTCGCGAAGAGGTGACAGAGGCTTTGAGTCACTTGGCGGTAGAGCACAATAGTCTCATTGCTCGTCGAATCGTTGAGCCAAATGAAGCTGGAGAAACACGCTTTACCTATGCCACTTATGGTCAGGGAAAGCTTCCAGAAGGTCTGACCATTTCCTCCAAGGAGAGTGCAGAAACGAGTGATTTATTAGGGTCTTACTTGATTGTATCAGGAAGTTTGGATGGAGTGAGTTTACAGACCACCTTGAAAGAGCTTGGTTATCAAGGCTTTGTTTCGAATGGAGAAGATCCATTTTCGATAGTCTTACTATTGACGGCCACCCCTATGGTACTACTGAGTTTAGCTATTTTTCTGCTGACCTTTATGAGTCTGACCCTGATTTATCGGATCAAATCCCTTCGTCAGGCAGGGATTCGCTTAATAGCTGGTGAGAGCTTGTTTGGAGTTGCTCTCAGACCAGTGTTAGAAGATGTGAGACAGCTTATCTGCTCAGTACTGGTATCCAGTCTTTTGGGATTGGGGATTCTCTGGTATCAAGGTGCCTTGTTTATGGCAACGGTGCAACTGGTCATCATTGCTCTTCTACTCTATGTATTGACCTTGGCAGGGATTTCTACCTTACTAAGTGTCGTGTATCTACTTGGTTTACAGGAAAATAGTCTGGTGGATCTATTGAAAGGGAAACTCCCTCTCAAACGTATGATGACATTGATGATGGTGGGGCAACTTTTAGCCGTACTGGTGGTCGGATCGAGTGCGACTGCTCTCCTACCCCACTACCGTGAAATGCAGGAGATGGAGAAGGCAAGCGATAAATGGAGTCAGTCCTCAGACCGTTACCGTCTATCCTTTGGTTGGTCTAGTGCATTTGAAGATGAAGAAGGAATGCGTAAGGATAATCGTGAGTGGCAGACATTTACTGAAGAACGGTTAGCCAATACAGACTCTTTTTATATTATGAGCAATGTTGACAATTTCTCAGATGGAGCAGAAGTGGACCTAGATGGCAATCGTCTCAATGACTACACACCGTCAGGGAATGTTATCTATGTCTCACCGCGCTATCTGATAGAAGAAAAGATTACCGTTTCTTCAGAGTTTATGGATAAGATGCAAAACTTGTCTGAGGGAGAGTTTGGGCTGATTTTGCCTGAGAGCTTGCGAGAGCAGTCTGCCTACTACCAAGGATTGTTTACAGATTACCTGCAAAGATTTTCATCTGAAAGTGTAGAGGCGACGAGTCAGAAACACTACCTTCCACAGGTAAGGATAGCTTTTACAGAAACAGGACAGGAACGCTTCCTCTATAACGATGGGTACAAGACAACACGCCAGTACCTAAAAGATCCGATTATTGTAGTTCTAACGCCGCAAGCGACTGGAACAAGACCTGTTGCAGGGATGTTGTGGGGAACTACGGCTAATAGTGCCTTGAAACTAGATCGATATGGAGACAGCATCACAGCTCTAAAAGAGCAAGGTCTGTATCACAAGGTTTCTTACTTGGTAAAAAGCCAGCTATTTTTTGCCAAGGTACTAAATGACAAACGGGTGGAGTTTTACTCTCTCCTTATTGGGACGATTTTGACCCTGTCTACGGCTATCTTGTTATTTGATTCCATGAATCTTCTCTATTTTGAGCAGTTCAGACGGGAGCTTATGATTAAACGTCTTGCTGGTATGACAATCTATGAGCTTCATGGCAAGTATTTACTGGCGCAAGGAGGAGTTCTCTTGCTTGGCTTAGTCCTATCTAGTATTTTGACAAGAGATGGTTTGATTAGCGCTCTAGTTGTAGCTTTGTTTACGCTTAACGCCCTCTTGATTTTAGTAAGGCAGGACAAAAAAGAAGAAGCTGGTAGCATGGCAGTATTGAAAGGAAAATAAGATGATTGATATTCAAGGATTGGAAAAGAAGTTTAATGACCGTGCGATTTTCTCTGGTTTAAATCTCAAGCTGGAGAAGGGCAAGGTTTATGCCTTAATCGGAAAGAGTGGAAGCGGAAAGACGACTCTGCTGAATATCTTAGGAAAGTTAGAAAAGATAGATGGTGGAAGGGTTCTCTATCAGGGGAAAGATTTAAAAACCATTCCCACTCGTGAGTATTTTCGAGACCAGATGGGCTATCTCTTTCAAAATTTTGGCCTCTTAGAAAACCAAACAATCAAAGAAAATTTGGATTTAGGCTTTGTTGGTCAGAAAATCTCAAAAGTAGAACGTTTGGAAAGGCAAGTGGAGGCTTTAGAAAAGGTTAATTTAGGGTATTTGGATTTAGATCAAAAAATTTATACTTTATCTGGGGGAGAGGCCCAACGAGTTGCCCTTGCGAAGACTATTTTGAAAAATCCACCCTTGATTTTGGCAGATGAACCAACAGCAGCTCTTGATCCTGAAAATTCAGAGGAGGTTATGAATCTCTTGGTGGGTTTGAAAGATGAAAATCGAATGATCATCATTGCGACCCATAATCCCCTAGTCTGGAATAAGGCCGATGAAATCATTGATATGAGGGAGCTTGCTCATGTGTGAAAAAATCCGTATTCGCAGGGTATCTGATTATCCTAGTGCCAGAGGTGGTTTAGAAGATATTCTCATCATGGAAAATATGACCAATCATCTTCTTTTAGTTCAAATCCGAGTGAATGGCTATTTGCTTGATTTTGCTAGTATTGAAGGGCAAAGGCAAAAGCACTATCGTTTGAAAAATTTACCTCAAACGGTTGAACTGACAGTGGATGATGTGGAGGAAGATGTGGATTTGACCCTACCCGAAAATCGAAGTTATCAAGAAGCTGATTTTTTCGAACGGATGTTTCGAGAGAAGCGCTAAGTCCACTCTTAAAGATTTTCAAGACTATCTTTCTTCATGAGGAAAGATAGTTTTTTGGTATGATTTTCACCCCCAAAATACAAGGGGAATGTGTTACAATAGTAGTAACAGATAATAGAAAAGAGAATAAATGAGAATTGCAGATTATAGCGTGACCAAGGCAGTGCTGGAGCGTCACGGTTTTACCTTTAAAAAGTCCTTCGGGCAAAATTTCTTGACGGATACCAATATTCTTCAAAAAATCGTGGATACGGCTGGAATTGATGATCAGGTTAATGTCATCGAAATCGGGCCAGGGATTGGTGCCTTGACAGAATTTTTGGCTGAGCGTGCGGCTCAAGTCATGGCCTTTGAGATTGACCACCGTTTGGTACCGATTTTGGCAGATACCCTACGTGATTTTGACAATGTGACAGTGGTTAACGAGGACATTCTCAAGGTCGATTTGGCGCAGCATATCCAGAATTTTAAAAATCCTAACCTGCCAATTAAGGTAGTAGCCAACTTGCCTTACTACATCACGACGCCTATTCTCATGCACTTGATCGAGAGCGGAATTCCTTTTAGTGAGTTTGTGGTCATGATGCAAAAAGAGGTAGCTGACCGCATTTCTGCTCAACCAAATACCAAGGCATATGGCAGTTTGTCAATCGCTGTGCAGTATTACATGACTGCCAAGGTTGCCTTCATCGTACCTCGTACGGTATTTGTGCCAGCGCCAAATGTGGACTCTGCTATTTTGAAAATGGTGCGTCGTCCAGAACCAGCCGTAGCAGTGGAAGACGAGAACTTCTTCTTTAAGGTTTCTAAGGCTAGTTTCACTCATCGACGCAAGACTTTATGGAATAACCTGACAGGTTACTTTGGTAAGACTGAGGAAGTTAAGGACAAGCTGACCAAGGCTTTGGACCAAGCAGGTTTGTCACCAAGTGTGCGTGGAGAAGCTCTCAGCTTGACAGAATTTGCCAGTCTAGCAGACGCGCTTAAAGGGCAAGGACTCTAAGATGCAGGGACAAATTATTAAGGCCTTGGCAGGCTTCTACTATGTAGAGAGTGATGGTCAGATCTATCAAACACGCGCGCGTGGGAATTTCCGTAAAAAAGGCCATACTCCCTACGTTGGGGACTGGGTAGATTTCTCTGCCGAGGAAAATTCAGAAGGCTATATCCTCAAGATTCATGAACGGAAAAACAGTCTAGTCCGTCCGCCTATTGTTAATATTGATCAAGCTGTAGTAATCATGTCCGTCAAGGAACCTGATTTTAACAGCAATTTGCTGGATCGTTTCTTGGTTCTTTTGGAGCATAAGGGCATCCATCCTATCATTTATATTTCTAAAATGGATTTGTTGGAAGATCGGTCAGAATTGGATTTTTACCAGCAGACCTATGGTGACATTGGCTATGACTTTGTGACCAGTAAAGAGGAACTCCTTCCTTTGTTAACAGGCAAGGTTACAGTCTTTATGGGGCAGACAGGTGTTGGGAAATCAACTCTTCTCAATAAAATCGCACCAGATCTCAATCTTGAAACAGGAGAAATTTCAGACAGTCTGGGTCGCGGGCGCCACACTACTCGAGCAGTTAGTTTTTACAATCTTAATGGGGGTAAAATCGCAGATACACCAGGCTTTTCATCACTGGATTATGAAGTAACAACGGCTGAAGACCTCAATCAGGCTTTCCCAGAGATTGCTACTGTTAGCCGAGATTGTAAGTTCCGAACTTGTACCCATACCCATGAGCCGTCTTGCGCAGTTAAGCCGGCTGTTGAAGAGGGTATCATTACGTCCTTCCGTTTTGACAACTACCTGCAATTCCTCAGTGAGATTGAAAATCGCAGAGAAACCTATAAAAAAGTCAGCAAAAAAATTCCAAAATAAGGAGAAACCTATGTCTCAATACAAGATTGCTCCGTCAATTCTGGCAGCAGATTATGCCAACTTTGAACGTGAAATTAAACGCCTAGAAGCAACTGGGGCGGAGTATGCCCATATCGATATTATGGATGGTCATTTTGTACCGCAAATCAGTTTTGGTGCGGGTGTGGTCGAATCTCTTCGTCCTCATAGTAAGATGGTTTTCGACTGCCACTTGATGGTGTCAAATCCTGAGCATCATTTAGAGGACTTTGCGCGTGCAGGTGCAGATATCATCAGTATCCATGTGGAAGCAACGCCTCATATTCATGGTGCCCTCCAAAAGATTCGTTCACTCGGTGTCAAGCCTTCGGTTGTCATCAACCCTGGTACGCCTGTCGAGGCGATTAAGCACGTCCTTCACCTAGTTGACCAAGTCTTAGTCATGACAGTAAACCCTGGGTTTGGCGGACAAGCTTTTCTGCCTGAAACCATGGATAAGGTCCGTGAGTTGGTTGCCCTTCGTCAGGAAAAAGGTTTGAACTTTGAGATTGAAGTGGATGGTGGGATTGATGATAAAACGATTGCTCAAGCCAAAGAAGCTGGTGCGACCGTTTTTGTAGCAGGTTCCTATGTCTTTAAGGGAGATGTCAATGAGCGAGTACAAACTCTCAGAAAACAACTGGACTAGGGTTGCCGTTTTTGCTGGTGGAGACCGTGGTCATTATCGGACAGACTTCGATTGCTTTGTCGGTGTGGATCGAGGTTCGCTTTGGGTCTTGGAGGAAAAGCTGCCTCTTGCTCTAGCAGTTGGGGATTTTGATTCTGTTACTGCAGAAGAGCGTCAGTTGATTCAAAAACGTGCCCAGCATTTTGTCCAAGCCCGACCAGAAAAGGATGATACAGATCTGGAATTGGCTCTCTTGACTATTTTTGAGCAAAATCCTCAGGCTCAGGTCACTATTTTCGGTGCTTTGGGTGGCCGTATTGACCATATGTTGGCCAATGTCTTTCTGCCTAGCAATCCCAAGTTGGCGCCTTATATGCGGCAGATAGAAATTGAGGATGGGCAAAATTTGATTGCCTATTGTCCAGAAGGGACCAGTCAGCTAGAACCCCGCTCGGACTATGACTATCTAGCCTTTATGCCGGTTCGGGATAGCCAGCTGACTATTCTCGGAGCTAAGTATGAGTTGACAGAGGAGAATTTTTTCTTTAAAAAAGTGTACGCTTCTAACGAATATATAGATAGGGAAGTGTCAGTGACTTGCCCAGATGGCTATGTGGTCGTGCTGCATAGCAAGGACAGGAGGTAGGATGGAAAGTTTACTTGTTCTATTATTGATTGCCAACCTAGCTGGTCTCTTTCTGATTTGGCAAAGGCAGGATAAGCAGGAAAAACATCTGACCAAGAGCTTGGAGGATCAGGCAGATCACTTGTCAGACCAGTTGGATTACCGTTTTGAACAAGCCAGACAAGCCAGTCAGTTGGACCAAAAAGATTTGGAAGTGGCTGTTAGCGACCGTTTGCAAGAAGTGCGAATGGAATTGCACCAAGGTCTGACTCAGGTCCGTCAAGAAATGACAGATAATCTCTTGCAAACTAGAGATAAGACTGACCAACGCCTTCAAGCCCTGCAGGAATCCAATGAGCAACGTTTGGAACAAATGCGCCAGACGGTCGAGGAAAAGTTGGAAAAGACTTTGCAGACACGCTTGCAGGCTTCCTTTGAGACAGTTTCTAAGCAACTGGAGTCGGTCAATCGTGGTCTGGGAGAAATGCAGACAGTTGCCCGTGATGTCGGTGCTCTTAACAAGGTTCTCTCTGGGACCAAAACGCGAGGAATTCTAGGTGAATTGCAACTGGGCCAAATCATTGAAGACATCATGACCCCTGCCCAGTACGAACGAGAATATGCAACGGTTGAAAACTCCAGTGAACGAGTGGAGTATGCCATCAAGTTACCCGGACAAGGCGACCAAGAGTACGTCTATCTACCGATTGACTCCAAGTTTCCACTGGCTGATTATTACCGCTTGGAAGAAGCCTATGAAGTGGGTGACAAGGATGAGATTGAACGCTGTCGCAAGTCACTCCTAGCAAGTGTCAAGCGCTTTGCCAAGGATATCAAGAGCAAGTACATAGCACCGCCTCGGACGACCAATTTTGGAATCTTGTTTGTTCCGACAGAAGGTCTCTACTCAGAAATCGTCCGCAATCCTGTCTTCTTTGATGATTTGAGACGGGAGGAGCAGATTATTGTCGCAGGTCCAAGTACCCTATCAGCACTTCTTAACTCCCTATCAGTTGGATTCAAAACTCTCAATATCCAAAAGAGTGCCGATCATATCAGTAAGACTCTTGCCAGTGTCAAGACTGAATTTGGCAAGTTTGGTGGCATTCTGGTTAAGGCACAAAAACATCTCCAACATGCCTCTGGCAATATTGATGAATTATTAAACCGTCGCACTACAGCTATCGAGCGGACGCTCCGTCACATTGAGTTATCAGAAGGTGAGCCTGCGCTTGATCTACTCCATTTCCAAGAAAATGAGGAAGAATATGAAGATTAGTCACATGAAAAAAGATGAGCTGTTTGAAGGCTTTTACCTAATCAAGTCAGCTGACCTGAGGCAAACTCGTGCTGGGAAAAACTACCTAGCCTTTACCTTCCAAGATGATAGTGGCGAGATTGAAGGGAAACTCTGGGATGCCCAACCTCATAACGTTGAGGCCTTTACAGCAGGTAAGGTTGTTCACATGAAAGGGCGCCGAGAAGTTTATAACAACACCCCTCAAGTCAATCAAATTACCCTTCGCCTGCCTCAACCTGGCGAACCCAATGATCCAGCTGATTTCAAGGTCAAGTCGCCAGTTGATGTCAAGGAAATCCGTGACTACATGTCGCAAATGATTTTCAAAATAGAAAATCCTGTTTGGCAACGAATTGTCCGAAAGCTCTACACCAAGTATGATAAGGAATTTTACTCCTATCCAGCTGCCAAGACTAATCACCATGCCTTTGAAACAGGCTTGGCCTATCATACGGCGACCATGGTGCGCTTGGCAGATGCTATTAGCGAAGTCTATCCTCAACTCAATAAGAGTCTGCTCTATGCTGGGATTATGTTGCATGACTTGGCTAAAGTCATTGAGTTGACGGGGCCTGACCAGACCGAGTACACAGTGCGAGGCAATCTTCTTGGGCATATTGCTCTAATTGATAGCGAAATTACCAAGACGGTTATGGAGCTCGGCATCGATGATACCAAGGAAGAAGTCGTTCTGCTTCGTCACGTCATCCTTAGTCACCACGGCTTGCTAGAGTATGGAAGTCCAGTCCGTCCACGCATTATGGAAGCAGAGATTATCCATATGATTGACAATCTGGATGCAAGCATGATGATGATGTCAACTGCTCTTGCTTTGGTGGACAAAGGAGAGATGACCAATAAAATCTTCGCTATGGACAATCGTTCCTTCTATAAACCAGATTTAGATTAATAATTTAAGAAAAATGAGCATTTTTTAGGATAAGAATGTTCGTTTTTTTATGTGAATATGGTATAATAAGTAAAAGACAAAAATGAATACTCTTCGAAAATCTCTTCAAACTAGGGTAGCATCGCCTTGTCGTATGTATATATGTAGGTATATTACAGACTTTGTCAGTTCTATCGACAACCTCAAAACAGTGTTTTGAACCACCAGCGACCAGCTTTCTAGTTTGCTTTTTGATTTTTTGAATAAAAATGGAATAGGAAATAGAAATGAAATTAAGAAGAAGTGATCGGATGGTTGTCATTTCCAACTATTTGATTAATAATCCTTATAAACTAACTAGTCTCAATACTTTTGCTGAAAAGTATGAATCTGCTAAATCATCCATCTCAGAAGATATCGTCATTATCAAACGTGCCTTTGAGGAGATCGAAATCGGTCATATCCAAACAGTAACTGGTGCTGGCGGAGGTGTCATCTTCACACCATCAATCTCAAGCCATGATGCCAAGGAAATGGTTGAGGACTTGCGTGCCAAGTTGTCAGAAAGTGACCGTATCTTGCCAGGTGGCTACATCTACCTGTCTGATTTGCTTAGCACACCAGCCATCTTGAAAAATATTGGTCGCATTATTGCCAAGAGCTTTATGGACCAAAAAATTGATGCGGTTATGACAGTAGCGACTAAGGGTGTTCCACTTGCAAATGCAGTTGCCAATGTCCTCAATGTTCCTTTTGTTATTGTGCGCCGTGACCTAAAAATTACCGAAGGTTCAACTGTCAGCGTCAACTATGTATCAGGTTCAAGTGGTGACCGCATTGAGAAAATGTTCCTTTCAAAACGTAGTCTCAAGGCAGGAAGCCGTGTCTTGATTGTGGATGACTTCTTGAAAGGCGGCGGAACGGTCAACGGGATGATCAGTCTCTTGCGTGAGTTTGATTCAGAATTGGCAGGTGTAGCAGTCTTTGCGGATAATGCCCAAGAAGAACGTGAAAAGCAGTTTGACTACAAGTCACTCTTGAAGGTAACCAATATTGATGTCAAGAACCAAGCCATCGATGTTGAGGTTGGCAATATCTTTGACGAAGATAAATAAGAGATAGAACTAAAGGTTGGAACGATTGTCCCAGCCTTTCTTTGCAAATAGAATAGAAGGAAACTTATGAAAACACCATTTATCAATAAAGAAGACTTAGAAGCGATTGTTGCCGAGTTCCCGACTCCCTTTCACTTGTATGATGAGAAGGGGATTCGTGAGAAGGCAAGAGCCGTCAACCAAGCATTTTCGTGGAACAAGGGCTTTAAGGAATATTTTGCAGTTAAGGCTACTCCAACCCCAGCTATCTTGAAAATTCTTCAAGAGGAAGGTTGTGGAGTGGACTGCTCTAGTTATGTAGAACTTTTGATGAGCCATAAACTGGATTTTCCAGGTTCTGAGATCATGTTCTCTTCAAACAATACGCCAGATAAGGAATATGCCTATGCGCGTGAATTGGGTGCGACCATTAACTTGGATGCCTTTGAAGATATTGAACATCTAGAGCGAGCAGCAGGCATTCCAGAAATCATCTCATGTCGTTATAATCCTGGAGGCGTTTTTGAACTGGGGACAGACATCATGGATAATCCTGGAGAAGCCAAGTTTGGCATGACCAAGGACCAGCTCTTTGAAGCTTTTGCCATCTTGAAGCAAAAAGGAGCTAAGACTTTTGGGATTCACTCCTTTCTAGCATCCAATACCATCACCCATCTCTATTATCCAGAGTTGGCTCGTCAGCTTTTTGCATTGGCTGTTGAAATCAAGGAAAAGTTGGGCATTTCGCTAGACTTTATTAATCTTTCTGGCGGTATTGGTGTCAACTATCGTCCAGACCAGGAGCCAAATGATATTGCTTTGATTGGTGAGGGGGTTCGTAAGGTTTATGAAGAGGTCCTTACGCCAGCAGGTCTTGGTCAGGTCAAGATTTTCACCGAACTGGGTCGTTTTATGTTGGCACCTCATGGTGCTTTGGTCACAAGAGTCACTCATAAGAAGAAAACTTACCGTACTTATCTGGGTGTGGATGCATCAGCAGTCAACCTTATGCGTCCAGCCATGTATGGTGCCTACCACCATATTACCAATCTGACACATCCAGAAGGACCAGCTGAAGTGGTAGATGTGGTTGGTTCACTCTGTGAAAACAATGATAAATTTGCAGTGAATCGCGAACTGCCTCATACAGAAATCGGTGATTTGCTGGTAATTCATGATACAGGTGCCCACGGTTTTTCAATGGGCTACCAGTACAATGCCAAACTTCGTTCTGCGGAAATCCTCTATACCGAAGAAGGCAAAGCCCGTCAAATCCGCCGTGCAGAGCGCCCTGAGGACTATTTTGCAACCTTGTATGGTTTTGATTTTGAAGAATAATCTGAGAATAGATTGAAAATGAAATTGAAAAACAGATTGCTTTCTAAAAAATAGGCAAAAATCTTGTTTTTCATTCAAGTCGTGATATAATAAAACTATAAAACGTTTTCAAGGAAGGTAACGATATGTCTGAAGAAACAATTGATTATGGACAAGTGACAGGAATGGTGCATTCGACAGAAAGTTTTGGGGCGGTAGATGGCCCTGGTATTCGCTTTATTGTCTTTTTGCAGGGCTGTCACATGCGTTGCCAGTATTGCCACAACCCAGACACTTGGGCTATGGAGTCCAATAAATCACGTGAACGGACGGTAGATGATGTCTTGACAGAAGCCTTGCGCTACCGCGGTTTCTGGGGAGACAAGGGAGGAATCACTGTCAGTGGGGGAGAAGCCCTCTTGCAGATTGACTTCTTGATTGCTCTTTTCACTAAGGCTAAGGAAAAGGGAATCCACTGTACCTTGGATACTTGTGCCCTGCCTTTCCGTAATAAACCACGTTACCTTGAAAAGTTTGATAAACTTATGGCTGTCACTGACTTGGTCCTCTTGGATATCAAGGAAATCAACGAAGAACAGCACAAGATTGTCACTAGCCAAACCAATAAAAATATCTTGGCCTGTGCCCAGTATCTATCAGATATTGGAAAACCTGTCTGGATTCGCCACGTGCTAGTTCCAGGATTGACAGATAGAGATGATGACTTGATTGAACTTGGTAAGTTCGTCAAGACCCTCAAAAATGTTGATAAGTTTGAAATTCTACCTTATCACACCATGGGTGAGTTCAAATGGCGTGAATTGGGAATTCCTTATTCACTCGAAGGGGTTAAACCACCAACAGCAGACCGCGTCAAGAACGCTAAAAAACTCATGGATACCGAAAGTTATCAAGACTATATGAAACGTGTACATGGATAAAAAAGAAGCCTGATGGAAACATCGGGCTTTTGATACTCAATGAAAATCAAAGAGCAAACTAGGAAGCTAGCCGCAGGCTGCTCAAAACATGGTTTTGAGGTTGTGGATAGAACTGACGAAGTCAGTAACATATATACGGCAAGGCGAAGCTGACGTGGTTTGAAGAGATTTTCGAAGAGTATGACTTGCAAAAAAGACTTAGCAAACTAGCTAAGCCTTTTTCTTCTTATCTCGAACGTTGTTTTCCAGCGTTGCGATTTTTGTGTTTTTTCTTGCTTGTGATAGCAGTTGGTTGTTCAGGAGTAACGTCTTTTCGTCCACTTGGTGTAGAGAAAGCACGTGCTTTTGGTGGGTTCTTGGCTAGTTCTTCACGGACTTTTTTGCGAAGTTTTGGACGAACGATATAGTTGACGATAAACTGTTGGAGAATCATCATGAAACCACCGACAACCCAGTAAAGTGTGACACTGGCTGGTGAAATGAGGGAGAAGCCGACAATCGTGATTGGGCTCACGTAAGCCATTTTCTTGATTTGATCTCTTTGCGTTTCATCTTCTACTCCGTGAAGTGAAAGGAGCGATTGAAGATAGTAAAGGACACCTGCGCAGGCAACCAAAATCATACTTGGAGAACCTAGAGGAATGCCTAGGTAGCTTGCTTGAGCAACCCCTTCAGTATGTTGGGCAGCAAAGTAGATAGCAGAGAAGAAAGGCATTTGAAGGAGGATAGGGAAACATCCTACACCACCAAACATGCTGATGCCGTGTTCTTTTTGAGCGGCAAAGAGAGCTTGTTGGGCTTCGAGTTTTTCTTCTTGAGTAGTCGCTTCCTTGAGACGTGTTTGGTGTGGCTCAAGGACGTGCTTGAGGGCGTTCATCTTTTCAGAGTGAAGCGTTGCCTTCCATGATTGGTAGATACCAAGTGGCAAGATAATCAAGCGCACGATAATGGTTACGATGATGATAGCGACACCAAAGCCTAGACCTTGATCAGTAGCGAAGTACTTGATAGCTTCAGCCATAGGCGCTCCGATCGTATTCCAAATAAATCCTATTGGCTTTCCTGTGGCTTTATCGACGCTAACACAGCCAGTTAAGACTAGCAACATAGCCACTCCCATAGCCGAGAGTGCAAAACGTTTAATAGATTTCACTGTTTTTATTCCTTCTTTAAAAATTATACCTTTCTATTCTACTGTTTTTTTACAAAATATACAATAGTTCTAGAGACCTAATTTGCGATTTTAAAGTCAGGGTAGGGAGGAAAGTTGCTCAGTTTGACATCTAAGTAGCTGACTTTTGAAAAAGGTGTGGGTCCTTTGCGGATTTCTTGGATAAATTTTGCCATGATAGCAGATGAGTCTGCTTGGGCTAAGATTTCCACTGTGCCATCGTCGTTATTCCATACCCGACCTGTGATGCCACCAATTTCAAGTGCCAAGCTGTAAACACCCCAACGAAAGCCGACTCCCTGTACCCTACCTTGGGCAATCATTCTAACCTTTTGCATACCAAACCCCTTTGATTGTGTTATAATATTTCTATGACTATTATAACCTCAAAAGCCAATTCTGTGGTAAAAAATGCCAAGAAATTACACCAAAAAAAATACCGCAAGTCTGCCTATTTGATTGAAGGCTGGCACTTGTTTGAAGAAGCTGTTCAAGCTGGAGTGACGATTGAGAAAATCTTTGCCCTAGAAAATTACCGAGATCAGTTAGCCTCGTTTCCGCAAACTGTCTGGGTGTCAGAGGATATTTTGCTAGATTTGGCGGATTCTCAGACTCCACAGGGCATTGTTGCGGTGGTTCAAAAAGAAGAAGTAGGACAAGCTGACTTGAGTCAGGGTAAGTTCTTGTTTTTGGAAGATGTGCAAGATCCTGGTAATGTGGGAACTATCATTCGAACTGCGGATGCAGCAGGTTTTACTGGAGTAATTGTTTCAGATAAATCGGCAGATATCTACAGTCTCAAGACCCTACGTTCTATGCAAGGCAGTCATTTTCATCTGCCTATTTACCGAATGTCTAGTCAAAGGCTTCTTGAGGAAGCTAAGGAAGCAGCTATCCCAGTGCTGGCAACAACCCTATCTAAAGATTCTGTTGATTACAGAGAACTGCCTCCTATAGAAAATTTTGTACTAGTCATGGGAAATGAGGGTCAAGGAATTAGTCCCCTCATGGCTGAAAGTGCAGACCAGTTGGTCCACATTAGTATGAAGGGGCAGGCAGAGAGTTTGAATGTTGCCGTTGCAGCCGGTATTTTAATTTTCCATTTAAGCTAATTTTAACTTTCTTTGTTATAATCAAGGAAAGATGTTCATAGAAAAGGAGAAAAGATGAATCACACTATTATTCATGACCGCGCAGGTCTCAATCAATTTTACGCTAAGGTTTATGCCTTTGTTGGTCTGGGAATCGGACTATCCGCTTTGGTATCAGGCCTTATGTTGACGGTCTTTCAGTCTCAGTTGGTTTACTTTTTGATGCAGGGGCGTCTCTGGTTGACCATTGCTACTTTTGCGGAGCTAGCCCTAGTCTTTGTTGCCAGTAGTATGGCTTCCAAGAATAGCCCAGCGGCTCTTCCAGTATTTTTACTTTACTCAGTATTAAACGGTTTTACCCTCAGTTTTGTGGTAGCCTTCTATACTCCAGGTACAGTTTTATCTGCATTTGTATCGAGTGCCCTTCTCTTTTTTGTCATGGCGGCAGTCGGTATGTTCACTAAGAAGGATTTGAGTGGCCTTGGTCGAGCGATGATGGCAGCTCTCATCGGTTTGCTGATTGCTATGGTAGTCAATATTTTCTTGGCTAGCGGTTTCTTTGATTATATGATTAGCGTAGCCATGGTTTTGGTCTTCTCTGGGCTGATTGCTTGGGACAACCAAAGAATTCGTTTCGCTTATGAACAATCACAGGGCCGTGTAGCGACAGGTTGGGTTGTGTCAATGGCTCTCAGTATCTATCTTGATTTTATCAATCTCTTCCTAAGTATTCTACGTATCTTTGGTCGTAATGACTAGAAGGCCTATGAAATCAGTGTTTTGAGTAACACTGATTTTTTTAAAAATTTCTCTTTTCTTTTCTTGGAAATAGGTGTATAATACGTTTATTAAATTTTTGAGGAGTAGCCTATGAAGAAAAGTTTTATCCACCAACAAGAAGAAATTTCCTTTGTTAAAAACACTTTTACCCAGTATTTGAAAGATAAGCTAGAAGTTGTCGAAGTTCAAGGTCCTATCTTGAGCAAGGTCGGTGACGGGATGCAGGATAACCTATCTGGTGTGGAAAATCCAGTATCTGTCAAGGTTTTGCAGATTCCTGATGAAACCTATGAAGTGGTGCACTCGCTTGCTAAATGGAAACGCCATACCCTAGCTCGTTTTGGTTTCGGTGAGGGTGAGGGCCTCTTCGTCCACATGAAGGCCCTTCGTCCAGACGAAGACTCGCTGGATGCAACCCACTCTGTCTTTGTGGATCAGTGGGACTGGGAAAAGGTCATTCCAAATGGACAACGTAATATTGCCTACCTAAAAGAAACAGTTGAGAAGATTTATAAGGCCATTCGTCTTACTGAGCTAGCTGTTGAAGCCCGCTATGACATCGAATCAATCTTGCCAAAACAGATTACTTTCATCCATACAGAAGAGTTGGTAGAACGTTACCCAGACTTGACTCCGAAAGAACGTGAAAATGCTATTTGTAAAGAATTTGGAGCAGTCTTCTTGATCGGTATCGGTGGCGAATTACCAGACGGTAAACCGCACGATGGACGTGCACCAGACTATGATGACTGGACAAGCGAGTCTGAGAATGGCTACAAGGGTCTGAATGGCGATATTCTTGTCTGGAATGAATCTTTAGGTGGAGCCTTTGAGCTATCTTCTATGGGAATCCGTGTAGATGAAGAAACGCTTCGCCGTCAGGTTGCAATCACAGGTGATGAAGACCGCTTGGAATTGGAATGGCACAAGGCTTTGTTGAATGGTCTATTCCCATTGACAATCGGTGGAGGAATTGGACAATCTCGGATGGCTATGTTCTTACTTCGCAAGAAACATATCGGAGAAGTGCAAACAAGTGTTTGGCCTCAAGAAGTCCGCGATACTTACGAAAATATTTTGTAGAGAATCGAACCGCAAGGTTCGGTTTTCTTTCTCTTTTTGCCTATAATTTGGTATAATAAACGGTATGAAAATCGTATCAGGAATCTATGGGGGACGTCCCCTCAAGACACTAGAAGGCAAGACGACAAGACCTACTTCGGATAAGGTTAGGGGAGCCATTTTTAACATGATTGGTCCCTACTTTGAAGGGGGACGAGTCTTGGACCTTTATGCAGGTAGTGGTGGTTTATCTATCGAGGCAGTATCACGTGGCATGTCCAGCGCTGTTTTGGTGGAGCGAGACCGTAAAGCTCAGACCATCGTGGCTGAAAATATTCAGATGACCAAGGAAGTTGGAAAATTTCAACTCCTCAAGATGGATGCAGAAAGGGCATTGGAACAGGTATCTGGGGAATTCGACCTCATTTTCTTAGACCCTCCTTATGCCAAGGAACAAATCGTAGCAGATATTGAAAAAATGGCTGAGAGAGAGCTCTTTTCTGAAGATGTCATGGTCGTGTGTGAGACGGATAAGGCCGTTGAGCTTCCAGAAGAAATTGCCTGTCTTGGCATCTGGAAGGAAAAGATTTATGGAATTAGTAAGGTGACAGTCTATGTCAGATAAGATTGGCTTATTCACAGGCTCATTTGATCCGATGACAAATGGGCATCTGGATATGATTGAACGAGCGAGCAAACTCTTTAATAAGCTCTATGTCGGTATTTTTTTTAATCCCCACAAACAAGGATTTCTCCCTATCGAAAATCGTAAACGGGGGTTAGAAAAGGCTGTGAAACATTTGGAAAATGTTGAAGTTGTGTCTTCTCATGATGAATTGGTGGTTGATGTTGCAAAAAGACTGGGGGCTACTTTCCTAGTGCGAGGTTTGAGGAATGCGTCGGATTTGCAATATGAAGCCAGTTTTGATTACTACAACCATCAGCTGTCTCCTGATATAGAGACCATTTATTTACATAGTCGACCTGAACATCTCTATCTCAGTTCATCCGGTGTTAGAGAGCTTTTGAAGTTTGGTCAGGATATTGCTTGCTATGTTCCCGAGAGTATTTTGGAGGAAATAAGAAATGAAAAAAAAGATTAGATGGCCCTTATATGTCATTGCAGCCTTAATTGTGACTTTCTTGGCATTTGTAGTGCCCTTGCCCTACTATATAGAAGTTCCAGGTGGTTCGGAAGATATTCGCCAAGTCCTTAAAGTAAATGACACAGAAGATAAGGAAGCTGGTGCCTATCATTTCGTTACGGTTGGTGTCCAGCACGCTACTTTAGCCCATATGATTTATGCTTGGTTGACGCCTTTTACGGATATTCGTAGTGCCCAGGAGACTACAGGTGGCTCTTCCGATGTTGAATTTATGCGGATCAATCAATTCTACATGCAGACATCGCAAAATATGGCCAAGTATCAAGGGCTAAAAACAGCTGGTAAGGATATTGAACTTAAGTACCTTGGGGTTTATGTCTTGACTGTGACGGATAATTCGACCTTTAAAGGGATTCTCAACATCTCTGATACGGTCACAGCAGTCAATGATCAAACCTTTGATAGTTCCAAAGACTTGATTGATTACGTCAATTCTCAAAAACTAGGGGACTCCGTCAAGGTTACCTATGAAGAGGATGGGCAAACCAAGTCTGCAGAAGGAAAAATCATTACTCTAGAAAATGGCAAAAATGGGATTGGAATCGGCTTGATTGACCGTACGGAAGTGACCAGTGATGTCCCAATTCGCTTTTCAACAGCTGGTATCGGCGGACCAAGTGCTGGTCTCATGTTTAGCCTGGCCATCTATACCCAAATAGCTGACCCTGGCCTTCGTAATGGCCGCATTGTTGCCGGTACAGGAACCATTGACCGTGATGGGAATGTGGGGGACATTGGAGGTATTGATAAGAAAGTTGTAGCTTCGGCTAGAGAAGGTGCCGCTATTTTCTTTGCCCCTGATAACCCTGTTAGCGAAGAAGAACAAAAAGCGCATCCGGATGCGAAAAACAACTACCAAACAGCCCTAGAAGCAGCCAAAACAATCAAGACGGATATGAAAATAGTGCCTGTTAAAACCCTACAAGATGCAATTGATTACTTGAAACACAATCCTTAGTTTTTGAGTGAAGTTTCTAAACTAGCGCACAAACAGAGAAGATGGTATAATAGTCAAATGGTTCAATTATTATTCACTCTAAGCAGTCACATGCTCTTTATTTATGTGAGTTTTTACCTTTTAAAGAATCTTGTTAGATGGGAAAAGGTGTTAAAAGTGACAGCTGAGAACACAGGAAAAGTTCGTTTACTAGTAGCCTTTTTCAGCATTGTAATGGGCTACATCATGAGTTCTTTCTTTATCAGCCTATACCAGTTGTGGCAAGAAGCGCTTAGAGGATTATTATAAAATCAAATGTAAAGGAAATAAGTATGGAAAAAATTGTGGTTCAAGGTGGCGATAATCGTCTGGTAGGAAGTGTTACGATCGAAGGAGCAAAGAATGCAGTATTGCCCTTGTTGGCAGCGACTATTCTAGCAAGTGAAGGAAAGACCGTCTTGCAGAATGTTCCTATCTTGTCAGATGTTTTCACGATGAATCAGGTGGTTCGTGGTTTGAATGCCAAGGTGGATTTTGATGAGGAGGCTCATCTTGTTGAGGTGGATGCGACTGGCGACATCACTGAGGAAGCCCCTTACAAGTATGTCAGCAAGATGCGCGCATCCATCGTTGTCTTGGGGCCAATTCTTGCTCGTGTAGGTCATGCTAAGGTATCCATGCCAGGTGGTTGTACGATTGGTAGCCGTCCTATTGATCTTCATTTGAAAGGTCTGGAAGCTATGGGGGCTAAGATTAGCCAGACGGCTGGTTATATCGAAGCCAAGGCTGATCGCTTACATGGAGCTCATATCTATATGGACTTCCCAAGTGTTGGTGCTACACAGAACTTGATGATGGCAGCGACTCTAGCTGATGGGGTGACAGTGATTGAAAATGCTGCGCGTGAGCCTGAGATTGTTGACCTAGCCATTCTCCTCAATGAAATGGGAGCTAAGGTTAAGGGTGCTGGTACAGAGACCATTACCATTACCGGTGTTGAGAAACTTCATGGTACGACTCACAATGTAGTCCAAGACCGTATCGAAGCTGGAACCTTTATGGTAGCTGCTGCCATGACTGGTGGTGATGTCTTGATTCGAGACGCTGTCTGGGAGCACAACCGTCCCTTGATTGCCAAATTGCTTGAAATGGGAGTGGAAGTGACAGAGGAGACTGAAGGGATTCGAGTTCGCTCTCAACTAGAAAATCTAAAAGCTGTTCATGTAAAAACCTTGCCCCACCCAGGATTTCCAACAGATATGCAGGCTCAATTTACAGCCTTGATGACCGTCGCAAAAGGGGAATCAACTATGGTGGAGACAGTTTTCGAAAATCGTTTCCAACACTTAGAAGAAATGCGTCGCATGGGTTTGCATTCTGAGATTATCCGTGATACAGCTCGTATTGTTGGTGGACAGGCTTTGCAGGGAGCAGAAGTTATTTCAACTGACCTTCGTGCCAGTGCAGCCTTGATTTTAACAGGTTTGGTAGCACAGGGAGAAACTGTGGTTGGTAAATTGGTTCACTTGGATAGAGGTTACTACCGATTCCATGAGAAGTTGGCGCAGCTAGGTGCTAAGATTCAGCGGATTGAGGCAAGTGATGAAGATGAATAAGAAATCAAGCTACGTAGTCAAGCGTTTACTTTTAGTCATTTTGGTACTGTTTTTAGGGCTTCTAGCCCTAGGAATCGGTCTAATGGTAGGCTATGGAATCTTGGGCAAGGGTCAAGATCCATGGGCCATCCTGTCTCCAGCAAAATGGCAGGAATTGATTCATAAATTTACAGGAAATTAGGCTGGGGAACCAGCCTTTTTCTAAAGATAAGGAGAAATATGAACAAAAAAACAAGACAGACACTAATCGGACTGCTAGTGTTATTGCTTTTGTCTGCGGGAAGCTATTATATCAAGCAGATGCAGTCGACACCTAATAGTCCCAAAACCAAGCTTAGTCGGAAAAAACAAGCGTCTGAAGCTCCTAGTCAAGCATTGGCAGAAAGTGTCTTAACAGATGCAGTCAAGAGTCAAATAAAAGGGAGTCTGGAGTGGAATGGCTCAGGTGCTTTTATCGTCAATGGCAATAAAACAAATCTAGATGCCAAGGTTTCAAGTAAGCCCTACGCTGATAATAAAACAAAGACAGTGGGCAAGGAAACGGTGCCAACCGTAGCAAATGCCCTCTTGTCTAAGGCTACTCGTCAGTACAAGAATCGTGAAGAAACTGGGAATGGTTCGACTTCATGGACTCCTCCAGGCTGGCATCAGGTTAAGAATCTAAAGGGTACTTATACCCATGCAGTCGATAGAGGTCACTTGTTAGGCTATGCCTTAATCGGTGGTTTGGATGGTTTTGATGCCTCAACAAGCAATCCTAAAAACATTGCTGTTCAGACAGCCTGGGCAAATCAGGCACAGGACGAGGATTCGACTGGTCAAAACTACTATGAAAGTGTGGTGCGTAAAGCCTTGGACCAAAACAAGCGTGTCCGTTACCGTGTAACTCTTTATTACGCTTCAAACGAGGACTTAGTTCCTTCAGCTTCACAGATTGAAGCTAAGTCTTCAGACGGAGAATTGGAATTTAATGTCCTAGTCCCCAATGTTCAAAAGGGACTTCAACTGGATTACCGAACTGGAGAAGTCACTGTTA
>CAURTM010000011.1:0-38248 GCA_963527735.1 uncultured Streptococcus sp. | reverse complement strand
CTCAGGCTGAAAAAGTCCACAGGACTTACTTCGCTTTCGAGTTTCTTGGCTCAGGTTGAAAAGGTCCACAGGACTTACTTCGCTTTCGAGTTTCTTGGCTCAGGCTGAAAAAGTCCACAGGACTTACTTCGCTTTCGAATTTCTTGGCTCAGGCTGAAAAAGTCCACAGGACTTACTTCGCTTTCGAGTTTCTTGGCTCAGGCTGAAAAAGTCCACAGGACTTTTTCACTCCCACAAATCTTTCTATTTTTTTCTTCTACTAGTATAACAAAAAAAGGGAAGAAGGCAAACTTCCCTGTTTAGTCATTTTCTTGTTTTTCTTCCCAGTCATGGTAGGCAGCGTAGAGTTGACTTTTATTCCACTGGTAAATCTTAGCTACTTCCTTGATAGCTTGATTTTTCTTCATGCCTTGCTGGATACGGGCTTGGATTTCTAAGAACAAGTCCTCCTCGTCTTTTTCCTCCACATCCTGACTGGCACCTTCAACGATGAGAAGGCATTCTCCCTTAAGTGGCGTTTCAGCGATGCTTTCCAGCAATTCAGAAATGGTACCTCTTTGGTATTCTTCGTAAATTTTTGTCAATTCTCTAACCAAGACGACCGAGCGGTCACCGTAGACTTCTAACATATTTTCCAGCGTATCTGCCACACGATGGGGCGATTCATAGAAAATCTGTGTTTCAGAATAGTCTTTTTTCAAGTCGAAAAATTGCTTTTGCTGACCTGACTTTCTCGGTAAAAAGCCGTAAAAGATATGTGGCTGTGGCGCTAAACCACTAGCGATCAAGGCAGAAATTCCTGCAGAGGCACCTGGAACGGTGACAACTGCAATTTCTTCCTCAATAGCTGCCTTAACCAAATCATGCCCAGGGTCTGAGATACTAGGCAAACCCGCATCGGAGACCTGAGCAATACTTTGCCCTGCTTTCAAGAAACCAATCAAATCAGGAATCTTTTCCTTGGCATTGTGCTCATGAAAACTAATCTGCTTGGTAGAAATGTCAAAATGCTTGAGCAATAGACCTGTATTGCGCGTGTCCTCAGCAGCAATCCAGTCCACTTCTTTCAAGGTCTGAATAGCTCGAAAGGTCATATCATCTAGATTGCCAATCGGCGTTGCCACTAGATACAGCTTGCCATAGGGAGACTGCCCCTTAAAACTTTTTTGAATCTGCATGCCTACTCCCTGTATAACAACTCGTCACAGAACATACATTCCTCGTCCTGCTCTCGACGTTGTCCATAAAAATCATTACATACGTGAAATCCATCCCGGTAAATGCGACGGACACTTTCGCGAACATGTTTGGCCTTGACAGGAGCGTCTGCTTCCACCTCACCCAAGCGTTCGCGCAACTTACTATTTTCCAAGCGAAGAGCTGTATTTTCCTCTACCAGGCTCTTGAGATTTTTCTTGATGGCTTCCACATCGGCCAAGGTTACCAATAACTGTTGGGAAAAATCGTCCAGCGCGTCAAATAATTCTTTTTTGTCCATAAAACAGCCCTTTCCTTTCTTTATCATTCATTTTTGAGTCTATATTTCTTTCAAGACCAGATATTCCATGGCATTTTGAAAGCTGACATTAGCCTGCCACATTTTTCTAGCTTCTAGCAAATCTTGTAGAATCACTCTAACTCTTGCTTGCAGGAGGCCCTGCCCACAGAGGACTTCAAGAATCCGTAAAACCTGATCTTGTTTTTCCTTATCATCTGCCAAGTTGGCTAATTTAGCAACCTGCAGATAACTTTCTTTTTTCTTAGCCACTAACCAAGTCAGCAGGCGTTCACTTTCATCGACCAAGGTCCAAAAGCCTGCCTGATTAGCCAACTTTTCTGCTTCAGCTCGTGATTGACTAAACTGGGTTAAGAGAGTTGCTTTTTTCTTAACCAGCCCCATTTGTTCTAAGAGCAAGATGAGTTTTTCTTCTTGCTTTTTAAAGTGGAAAATCTGGGTCCGACTGCGGATGGTCGGTAACATCTTTTCCTCATCGCTAGTCAAGAAGAAAATATAAACCTCACTCTGGGGTTCTTCGATGACCTTGAGCAGAGAATTGGCTGCGTTAGGATGCATTTTCTCAGCTTGCTCGATAATAAAGACCTGTTGCTGGCTTTCAATCCCTGCTTGGGAAAACTGCCCCACCAATTCTCGAATACGTTCTGTCTTGATGACCTGATTGACCGGCTTAATCAAAGTGACATCGGGAAATTCTTCCTGTTCAATCAGCTTACAATTTCGGCATTTCTCACATGGTAAAACACCTACTTTATCCGTACAAAAGAGGCTCTTAGCTAAAAATTGAGCCATTTCCAAGCTTCCAAAGAAACCTGAAAAGAGGTAGGCATGATTGAGCTGCTCTTGTTCTAGGATACGGACAAAGCGGTCAAACTGATCTGGCTGCCAAGCCTTTAGTTGATCTTGTTTCATCTTGCCAAGCCCATTCTGTCAAACAAGACAGCCTTGGTAGTTTCCACAACTTGCTCCAAAGGAAAACTAGCATCAATCTTGACAATACGATTTCCTTCTTTGTCCAGAAGAGAAAGGTAGCCTTGACGAACTTTTTTATGCAAGTCCAACCCTTCCAAGTCCAGACGATTGACCTCGCGGTCACTATTAGCAGCAATGCGAGCCAGTCCTTCTTCCACCTCGATGTCAAAATAGAGTGTCAAATCGGGTTTAAGGCCATCTGTCGCAAAGTGATTGAGCCAATCAATGGCGTCAATATCCAAGCCACGACCAAATCCCTGATAGGCAAGAGAACTATCGATGAAGCGGTCCATAATGACCAACTTACCAGCTTCAAGTGCTGGAAGAACTTTTTCCACCAAGTGCTGTCTGCGACTGGCGATATAAAGAAGCAACTCTGTCTTCGCATCCATCTGAGTATGACTTGGATCCAAAATTACTTCCCGAATCTTCTCCCCAATCAAGACTCCGCCAGGTTCACGGGTCGTCAGCACCTCTACCCCTTTTTCCTCTAAAATTGGGAGCAGAGCCTCTAAAACACTGGTCTTGCCTGCTCCCTCTGGTCCCTCAAGAGAGACTAAAAATCCTTTTGACATGTCTAACTCATTTCTTTTTTACTACTTCTATTCTATCAAAAAAATAGGGGTTTGTGACAATCTTTTTGTCTTCGCATTTCAAACACCATAAAAGAGGCAGATAAAACTACCTCTTATTTACCTAATTCTTGTGTTCGTTTGTAGGCTTGATGAACTGCATCCATGACTGTTCCTCGAAAAGCATGCGCTTCTAGACTTGCTACACCAGCGATAGTCGAACCGCCTGGGCTACAGACTTGGTCTTTCAATACTCCAGGATGTTGCTGACTTTCAAGGACCAATTGCCCAGCTCCTACCACAGTTTGAGCCGCCATTTTCAATGCCGTTTCTCGTGGTAATCCTGTCTGAACACCTGCATCTGCCAAGGCCTCAATAAAGAGATAGACAAAGGCCGGCCCACAACCTGCGAGACCTGTCGCCGCGTCGATTAATCCTTCTCCCAGTTCAACCAAGAGGCCAGCCTTGACTAAAAGCTGACAAAAGAACTCACTGTCCTCAGCCCTGCAATTAGGAGACAAGGCATAACTAATCACTCCTTGTCCGATAGAAGCAGGGGTATTTGGCATCATACGAATAATTCGGTGTTGACTTGGGATAAGACTTGCTAGTTTTTCCAAGGTCAACCCAGCTGCCATGGAGATTAAAAGAAGACTTGCTCTTTTTTTAAGAATGGTCTGGTATTGAGAAAGTAAGTCTGAGAACTGAGCTGGCTTAACACCTAGAAAAATCACATCTGCTTCTGCGAATATTTCTTCATTGCTGGAAGCCTGACCACCGAAGTTGGCAATGAAAGCATCTACCTTGACTTGACTACGATTGGCAAGGAGAAGGTCAGCACCCGTCTTGGCCTGCAAAACAGCCTTGGCCAAACTAGCTCCCATATTCCCCAAACCGATAAATCCAATCTTCATCTCTTACTCCCTTATCTGTCCGTCACCAGTAACCACATACTTGTAGCTAGTCAACTCCTTCAAGCCCATTGGACCACGCGCGTGCAATTTCTGAGTAGAAATCCCCATTTCACAACCAAGACCAAATTGGCCACCATCTGTGAAACGAGTTGAGGCATTGACATAGACGGCTGCAGAGTCCACTTGATCTGTAAAGTAAGCTGCAGCTTCAGCATTTTCCGTCACAATGGCATCCGAATGATGGGTACTGTGGGTTTCAATATGGGCAACCGCTTCTTCTAAACTGCTCACAACCTTAACAGCTAATACATAGTCTAAAAACTCGGTGTCAAAGTCTTGAGCTTCAGCCGCTTGACCAGAAACAAACTGGCTTGCTTTGCTATCAAGTCGGAATTGAATTGGTTCCAGCCCAGCTTCTTTACGCTCTGCAACTAGAACTTGCTCCAAGCGAGGAAGGAAGCTTGCTGCCTTGTCTTCATGAACCAGCAGAACCTCCATGGCATTACAAACAGAAGGACGACTGGTTTTGGCATTGTTGATGATAGACAGAGCCTTGTCTTCATCTGCATCCTTATCCACATAGACATGGACAATCCCAGTCCCTGTCTCGATAACAGGTACGATAGCATTCTCAACCACGGCATTGATCAAACCAGCCCCTCCACGAGGAATGAGAAGATCTAGATAGCCCTTGGCCTTCATCATGGCATAGCTGCTTTCTCGGCTAGTATCTTCCACCAGTTGAATCACATCTGGATGAATGGTAGTCGTCTCCAAGCCCTTCTTCAAGGCTGTGACAATAGCATGAGCTGTTTGATAGGCATCCTTACCACTACGAAGAACAACTGCATTCCCACTCTTGAGAGCCAAAGCAGCCGCATCAGACGTCACATTTGGACGGCTTTCATAGATAATACCGATAACCCCCATAGCCACACGTTTTTTGGTGATAACCAAACCATTTTCAAGCTGATTGGTTTCTAAAACTTCACCGATTGGATCTGGTAAAGCAACCACTTCACGAATCCCAGTTGCCATCGCTTCTATACGACTTGCATCCAAATAAAGACGATCCAGCATCACATCTGAGATTTTACCCTTAGCAGCTTCCATATCAATGGCATTGGCTGCTAAAATTTCCTCAGTAGCAGCCACTAAGTGGTCAGCCATGGCTAGCAGGGCTTGGTTTTTCACGTCTTCACTAGCTGTGTTGATCGATTTTTTAACAGCCTGTACCTGTTCAAATTGTTCTTGTGTACTTACCATAGTTTACCTCTAAAATTCTGTAAAGAGTAGTTGGATTTCAGGAGTAATGGAAATCCAGTCATCACGGTGAATCAGGACACCCTTGGCTTTTTGAGAACGCAACATATCCTCCAAAGCAGATGCCCCAAATTGCACGCGTCCTTTTCCAAGTGATTTTCCACTTTCCTTGTCAAATACTGTCACAATATCACCGTAAGAAAAGGCTCCTTCTGCTTCAACAACACCAGATAAAAGGAGACTCTTGCCATGTTGAGAGAGAGCTTCTGCAGCCCCTTTATCAACCCAAATAGAACCTTGACTCTGAGCATAAAAGGCCAGCCATTGTTTCTGGGTACGAAGTCCCTTCTCTTGAGCAACAAAGTAGGAACCATCCTTGGTCTCCTCAGCTGCCTCAATCATGGCATCTGACTTCAAGGATGAGCAGATATAAACAGGAACTCCTGATTCCGTCGCGATCGTAGCTGCTTTGATCTTAGTCAACATACCACCTGTCCCATTAGACGAACCTGCTCCACCGGCCATATCAATAATCTCACGATTGATAGTCTCAATTTTCTCCAAGCGTTTGGCTCTTGGGTCTGAATTAGGATTTCCAGTATAAAGACCGTCGACGTCTGTCAAGAGAACCAAAAGGTCAGCTTGAACCATGGCTGCAACCTGGGCACTTAGAGTATCATTGTCCCCAACCTTGAGCTCATCAATAACGACACTGTCATTCTCATTGATGATAGGAATCGCGCCACGGCTAAGTAAAACTGACAAAGCCTGATGGGCATTTTTATAACGGCGCTTATCCACAAAGTCGTCCTGAGTCAGCAAGATTTGTGCAGAAACGATTTGGCGCAAGAGAAGATTGGTCGTGTATTCTTCCAACAAAAGGCCTTGCCCTACCGCTGCTGAAGCCTGTTTATCAGCAATCTTAGTCGGACGCTTTTTAAATCCTAAGGCTCCAAAACCTGCAGCAATGGCACCCGACGACACCAAAATCAATTCATGACCAGCCTCGTGCAGCATAGCCAACTGCTGGGTAATAGCCTTTACCTTACTACGTGATAAACTTCCATCCTCATTTGTCAGAGAAGAAGTACCCACCTTAAAGACAATCCGTTTGTATTTCATAGTCTCACTCCGATTCTTCATATTTATCCATTATAACATGAATGGTAGGAAATAGAAAAGAGTTGATAGGAAAAAGAAGGCCCTAAAACCTTCTTTTTTACCCTTTTTTACTACTGTTCTGATTCCGATTTGTTTGCACTCGTTTCAGAGCTTTGTGAAGTTGAAGAAGTCACATCTTGACTAGTTGAAGAACTTGTAATACTTTCGTGTTGACTCGTTTCTTTATTTTCAAGATCCTTTTTCACTACTTCTTTCGATTCTTTTATTTCTGAGTTACTTGTATCTCTAGTTGTAGCAGATTTCTCTACCGGAACATCCACTAACCAGGCACCACTTGAATCAACAGTATAGCCTTCTGGTGTCTTACCATTCACAAGCAATTGACCATTTTCTTTCAAGAAGTACCATTTATCCTTGTCTTTGATCCAACCCACAGCTCGTGAACCGTCTTCCTTGTAGAAATACCAATCATTTGCCTTTTTAAGCCAACCTTGCTTCATAGCTCCTGAATCTTCCAGATAGTAATGATGACCAGCAACTTCTATCTCGCCTGTCTTCATGATACCAGTAGAATCCATATAGTACCAGGTTTCTTTATCTTTTACCCAGCCCGTTTTCATTTCTCCTGATTGAGCAAAGTAATACCATTGCCCCTTATATTGAAGCCAACCTGTCTTCATAGAGCCATCGTTTGATAAATAATAGGACTGACCTCCAGTATTTACCCAACCAATTTCCATCTGATTTTCTTTGTTGAAATAATACCAGATTCCATCAATTTTCTTCCAATTTTTAGCAGAAGCACCAGAGTCTGTCAAATAGAACCAACGATTGTTCCATTTTTTCCATTGATTCTGTAATAAGATACCCGTTTGGTTAAAGTAATACCATTCACCCTTAATTTCATTCCAACCGACAGCATACTCTCCTGTAGAATCAGGCGCTTGATACCACCAGTTTCCATATGCACTCTTATGCCAACCAGCTTGAAAACTTGGAATCGGCTTGTAGGAAGTTGAAATGTTGACAAACCCATCTTGTCGAATATCAAAAACGGTTGCATCATAGTCTTTGCTGGCTGCGTTTATATGTTGAATTCCCATTGATTCAATCCAGCTAATATATTCCCTATTTATTTCTTGACCGCTATCATACGAACCAATTGGTGAGGAGGAAGTTTGAACAATTATCTCAGGAGACAAATTTTTTATAAAATTTTTTGTATTAGAATTTTTTGTATCTAAATGATGGTTAAACTTCATCAAATCAACTTTTCCAATGAGAGAACCGTACTTGTCTTCTGCTCCATGAACATTATCTAAGTCGCCCCCAAGGTAAATTTTCTTACCATTGACTTTTACCACGCTAATCAAGGAATTGGAATTGTCATCCCAAACAGGTTTAAGATTTCCATTCTCATCATATTCATTTTCATAATTATAGAGCTGAATATCCATGTCCCCAAACTGAAAATGAGCATCTCCCTGTGTGATGTTTTGAATCACTGAAACACCTTTTTCTGCGGCAGTCTGTAAAACCTTATCGTAGCCATACAGATTATCCCAAAGACGTTCAGGCTTAGTAATACGATTATCACTATATTTCTTAAGATAGACTCGGTCAACTGGATAGGTAGACAGTAATTCATCAACATTTCCAATATGGTCACTGTGGGTATGGGTTACCAAAATAAAATCAAGTTTTTGGGCACCCAATTCCTTCAAATGACGAAAGACACGGTCTGTCAGAACATGCTTATAAGTGGTATTAATACCCTGTCTCCATGGATAACGAGAATCACTTCCATCAGGGAAATCATAATCCTCTCCTGTATCCACCATGGCAAAATGTCCATTACTTTCAAGAATAATCGCATCACTGCCACCTTCTTGAACATTGATAAAGTGAATTTTATTTCCTGAACTTTCTTGAGCTTGAACATTTCCATACCATGACAAGCCTAAAAAAGCGCCCACAAGTGCTAAACTAATCAATTTCTTTTTCATTCTTACTTCCTTAATTTCTCCAAGGTTTCCTTAAAAATCTCTGGGATATCTGCTGTAAATTCTAAGGTCTCACCTGTTCTCGGATGAGTAAAACCTAAAGTCTTGGCATGAAGAAATTGTCCATGTCCTTTCAAAGTCTTGCGAGGACCATAGACTTCATCACCAGCGACTGGATGGCCAATATAAGCCATGTGAACACGGATTTGATGGGTACGCCCTGTCTCCAGTTGTAACTCCACTAAGCTATAATCTCCAAAGCGTTCCAAGACGTGGAAACGGGTCACTGCAGGCTTTCCTTTAGCCGTTACAGCCTGTTTCTTACGGTCTTTTTCACTACGGCCAATCGGTGCTTCAATCACACCACGATCATTGGGCAAATTTCCATGAACAATCGCCCAATATTTACGAAGAGACTTTTTATCCTTGAGTTCTTGGGCAAGTGCTAGATGCGCCTCATCATTTTTAGCAATCATGAGAAGACCTGACGTATCCTTATCAATACGGTGAACAATTCCTGGGCGTAGAACCCCATTGATACCCGACAAGTCCTTAATATGATACATAAGGGCATTTACCAGAGTTCCACTAGTATGACCAGCACTTGGATGCACAACCATCCCCTGAGGCTTGTTAACGACAGCCACATCCTCATCTTGGTAGATGATTTCTAGCGGAAGATTCTCAGCCACATACTCTAAGACCTCTGGCTCTGGTACATGATAAGTGACGATGTCACCTTCTTGGACTGTGTATTTAGCTTTCTTGACTTGACCATTGACCAAGACCTGGCCTGATTTGATCTGTTCATTCGCGAGACTGCGTGATAATTCTGTCAAATCCGACAAAGCCTTATCTAAACGCAGGCCACCAGTTTCAATTTTAATTTCCATTTATTTCCTCTTTTAGCATTGCAATCAATAAAATAATCACTCCAACCGTCAGATAGCTATCTGCCACATTGAAAATTGCAAAATTGATAAAGTCAAGGTGGAACATATCCACAACAAATCCCTGACTGATCCTGTCAATAAAATTTCCAAGTCCACCTGCAATAATCAAGGTCAAACCCAAGACCATCCAGAGTGAGTCCTCCATGTGCTTATGTAGATACCAAATGGCACCTACCACGACAACCAGAGTAATGACAGCGAATAACAACTGCTGATCTTGTAAGATAGAAAAGGCTGCCCCTCGATTTTGTAGGTAGGTCAAACTAACGAAATTGGGAATCCAAGGGCGCACTTCACCCAGTGGAATCTGCTGTACGATATAGGATTTGACCAACTGATCCAGCCCAATCAAAAGCAGTACAATGACTGCCACTATTCCTCTTTTTTTCATGATTTCCTCTTCTGATTAAAATATTCTTGCATGACTTCTACAAAGAGAGTCCCAGCTTGACTAAGCTCCACTTCCTCACGTTTAACATAAACCATGCGATTATCCAAATTATCCTTGAGACGAATAACTGTGATGCCATTAACACTGTCACTATCTAAAAATCCAGAACCTGTCGCATAGGCGTCCGTCCGCTCCAAAATGCCATTCAAAGTAGCACGGTCAGTCACATTGAACATCTGTGAGCTCGCACTGGTATCAACAAAGTTCTCTGAATAATAAAGGTACTCGTCTTTTTCTTGAGTGAAACGAACTGTTGGTAGATCAGCTAAATCCTCCATGACCAATTCCTCTTTCTGAGCCAAAGGATGCCCCTCACGAAGATAAATGTGAGTATGGAAGGGAATCAATTCAATGACCTCAAGGCCCAGCTTTTCAACCCGTTGCATAATCCCCTTTTTATTTTGATTGTTGAGGTAGATAATCCCAATCTCACTATGCCCTTGGGCTACTTCGTCTAAGATTTGAACAGTAGTTGATTCAAAAATACGGAAGTTCTTATAGTCAGGATAGCGCTCTGAAAAAGCCGTAATCGTCGGTGGCAAGAAGTCATAGTGCTGACTAGCAATGGAAAATTCATCTTTTTCTTCCTCAGGATTGACATACTGATTTTGAAAAATATCAAATCCTTTAACCAATTCTTGCGCTTTTTCATAAAATTCCATACCACGACGAGTCAAGAAAGTCCCTGAGCTGGTCCGACGAAAAATCTTAAAGCCCAATTCCTTTTCCAAATCACGAACAGAAATAGACAGACTCGGCTGACTAACATACATCTTTTCAGCAGCTTCACGGAAAGTACCACTATTGGCAATGGCAACAACATAGCGTAATTGTTGAATGTTCATCTTCTACCCCCAACTTCTTTATCTTTTCATTATACCATATTTTAGAAGTTTTCCAAAAAGGAAAAAAGTCAGGAAACTTTCAAATCTAAATGAATTCTCTAACATCCTAATCCAAGAATTAGAATAATGTCTTTTTCAGTCCTCATTTTGGTTCAAACAAATAAAAACAGCAAATCTTTTTGATTTACCGTTTAAAACATAATACAAGAAAACTCTCTAAAAATTTCTTGAATTCTATAAATCAACTAGAAAAAATCTCTTCAATCCTATTGGCTATATCTGGATTTACTTCCCAGATACCAGCATAAGGTTGCTCAATATACTGTCTTTTCTTCTTAGTATATAGATAGACTACACTATCCTTTTCTTCATTCTGATGATAAAACTTGATAATGATATAATCTTTAACATTTGTCGGTTGATCATTTACACTCTCCAAAGAGGTAGATTTTGACTGTTTCTGTATCTCCTCAATCAATTTTGAAATTTCTTCTCTCTTGTTGATAGTTTTAACATCTTCAGAGAGTTTTTTCTGCAGAGAAATAACAGAGATCTTTTCAGGTTCAGGAAGAATAAGTTTTTTCTTACTGACACAAGCAGATAGAACAAGAAAAGAGATTGAACAGACTATCATGGTGATAAGCTTTTTCATACAGGTTCACTCCTTTCCATATTCCTGCTTACTTACTCAGATACAATTATAATATCAAATCTTAGCAATTTTTACAATATCTTATTCCCTTATAAAATTCATTATTGTAAAAATTCTACATTCTACTAGATTATAATTTTTCAACAACAGATAAAGTAGCTGATAAGTTCGTCTCATACATAGGATTTTAAAATATGGGTACCAAAACAAAAAAGAACCTGAGATAGTAAATCTCAAGTTCTTTCTTTATCTGATTGCAAGTTAGCATCTAATGAGAATCAAAATGATTGTTCTTCATCTTCTCTTTTCTTACGAGCAATCAATCCAAATCCACTTAGAGCTCCTAGAAGTCCAAGTGCTGCAAGGCTAGCATGATCTTCTGTACCTGTATTTGGAAGTTCACGTTGACCATCCATGTATTGAGGCGTAGAAGGCGCTACTGGTTGATCTGGAGTTGTTGGAGCTCCATTATTATTTCCGTTATTACTTCCATTATCTGCTGGTGTTACAGGTTTTGGAGTTTCTGGATTAGGCTCTGGTTTAGGAGCTGGAGCTGGTTGTGGAGCCGGAGTTGGTTTTGGACCTGGTTGTGGAGGTTGAGGTTTATTTTCTTTATCCTTAACCGGTACGTATTTAATTGGTGTATCCTTCGTTGGATCCGCCGGCACGTCTGGTACTTCATATCCTTTAGTTGGATCGTTTGGATCCACTAGTTTCAATGGTTGACCTTCTGGATCCACAGGGATAAATCCTGGTACGTGTAGTACTCGTGGTTTATCTGTTCCTGGTTTTGTTGGATCTGTTGGATCGTTTGGATATGGAGTTGGTGGAACTTGATTTTGTCCCTCCGGTAATTTTGGAATCCATGATCCAAGTTTGTCGTAAACGACTGTTTCAGTGATGTTTACACCTGCTGTTGCTTTAACATCTTTTTGAGATGACTCGATATCTCCGCCACGAGCGATGTATCCATCCACTTTCGGTAACTTGTTACCATCTAAGATAGTGTCGTTTCCTACTATCGTCCAGTCACCATATGTGATATCTCCAGTTACTAGGTTCACTTTAGCGCTACGTTTGAACTTGATTGTTTCAGAGTGAGTAGCTGCTACTTCTTTTCCGTTTTGATCTACATAAGTGATAGTACGAGTTGCAGAAGTTTCTGTAACTAGATCTTTCACTGTTTCAGGCCATACTGGGCTGTTTGGTTCTTCAGGGAATACTGGTTTACCTGGTTCTGGTGTTGATGGTGTTACTGGTTTCAGTGGGTTGTTTGGACCTACTGGTTTCGTTGGAGCAGTTGGCACCTGTGGTTTATCAGGGCTGTTTGGATCTGTAGGCACGATAAGTGGAGTAACTTTAACGTTGAAGATTTGATCTTTATCTTTATCTTTGTCGAATACTCTATCTGTATCTGCAGATGGGTAATCGTTGCTTGTTACAACGTAACCTTTCTTAACAAGATCTTTGATCTTGCTTTCTACTTCACCAGACTTAGTAAATTTAGATCCTGAATCACCTTGATCTACTACTGGATCAGATACTGGTTTATTGTTGTTATCTACGAAGTTAGTGATAGCTTTTTGCTTATCATTTACATAGTAGATTGGTGTATCTGTATCTGGATTTGTTGGTACTGGTGGTACTTTATATCCATCTTCTGGTTTACCTGATGTTACTGGTTCTAACGGTACAAGTGGGTTAGTGTTTGGATCTACTGGTTTAGTTGGATCTTTCGGCACTTGTGGTGTTGTTCCTGGGATATGAGGAATCACTGGTACTTTTGGACTATTTGGATCTTGTGGATCTGTTGGTTTCGTTGGACTTGGTGGTACAACTTTACCTGGTTCACCTGGTACATTATCGTACGGTGTTGGAGTTGGTGGTGTTACACCTTCTGGTACTTTCGGTACAAGTTTTCCAACTGGCACGTAAACCACTTTGATGTTTTCATCTTTAGAGTTTTCAGTTAAGTTTTCTGTAGCTGCTACTTCTTTTTGAGATGCATCTTTCAGAACATAACCTGGAACTACTGGCGATGTTACTTTATCAAATGTAGTATCGTTGTTCACTGGAGTCCAGTTTCCATATTCGATAGTACCTGTTACAACGTTAATCTTAGCTGTACGAGTAAATGTTACTTTGTCAGCTACATCAGCTGTAGATTTGTTTCCAGCTTTGTCTGTGTACTCAACTTTGTTTCCTTTATCGTCAACGTAAGTGATTGTACGAGTAACATGTTTGGTCGTATTTAGCTTGTCGATTAATTCTTTCGTCCATTTTGGTCCATCAGGATTCTTAGGATCAATTGGATCACCTGGTTTTGGTATGTTAGGATCGTTCGGGTTAGTTGGGTCAAATGGTTTAATTGACTCAACGTGTGGTGTTAACACTACAGTGTATTCTTGATCTTTTCCAGAATCTTTATCGAAGTTTCCGTTGTTATCTTTACCGTAGTTGTTACTTACTAGATCATATCCTTTAGCGATTAACTTAGCAATTTCTGTAGTTACTTCTGTTGCTTTCGTTAATGGCTCACCTGATTTACCAGTTTCTTCGATGTTGTTAACACCTGGAATTGGGTTTCCACTTAGATCTTCGAATTTAGTAACTGCTTTTTGAGTATCTTTTTCATACTTAATTTCAGTATGTTCCGTAGGTGTCTTTGGTGTTGGTGGTACATATCCTTTAGATGGATCTTTTGGATCTACTGGTTTCAGTGGGTTTCCATTTGGATCTTTTGGTGTTGTACCTGGAATATGTGGAACCACTGGTACGCTTGGTTTATTTGGATCTTTTGGATCTGTTGGATTATTTGGATCTACAACTTTTCCTGGATCTTTTGGATCGTTTGGATATGGAATTGGATTGATTGGTGTTTCACCTTCCGGTACTTTCGGTGTCCATGTTCCAACTGGTACGTATCTAACTTTTAGATCTTGGTTAGCTGAGTCTACAGTTAAATCTGTTGTAGATGCTTTAACTTTAGATCCATCAGCTTCTACTAAGTCACCTTGTGTATCTTGGTTAGGTTTTACAACATATCCTTTAACAACTGGTGATTTAACTTCTGCAAATTTAGCTGTACCTGCAGCTGTCCATCCACTTGTAGTGTCTGTTGCTGGTACATCTGCAATACCGTCACCTGTTATATCGTATCCTACTACTGAACCGTCTTTTGGATTTACAACTACTGTACGTGTGAAGCTTACTTTATTCGTTACTTTTGGAGCTTCAGTTGTAGATACTTCTTCATCTGTACCGTCTTTAACGTAAGTAATTGTACGAGTTACTGACTTGATGTTGTTTAGTTTATCAAGAGCATCTTTCGTCCATTTTGGTCCATTTGGATTCTTAGGATCGATTGGGTCTCCTGGGTTAAGGTTCTTAGGATCCTCGTTAGGGTTTTGTGGAGTTGTTGGTGTTACTGGAACTGTCTTAGCTACGATTACCAAGAAATCTTGATCAACTTTTGAATCATTATCGAAATTCTTATCTGTCGCTGTTACAAATCCGTCAGTAACTAATTCATATCCAAGTTTTTTCAATTCTGCAAGTTTAGATTCTGTTGTGTATTGGATTGGTTCTCCAGATTTACCTTCTAACTCATCTTTGTGAAGAACAGTATTTGTTCCTTCAACAACATATCTCACTGTCGCTTTTTGATTTAATTTCACTAATACGATTCTTGTGTCTTCTCCTGGTTTTGGTGGAGTGACTACTTTTCCTTCTGGGTTGAATCCTGGTACGTCTTGTTTTGGTTTGATTTCATATCCTTCTGGTATTTCTGGAATTGGTGTTTCTCCTCCAACAGTTGGATCATTTGGATTGTTTTTATAAGTAGGTTTTGGTGTGTTTGGTATTTCATTTCCACCTTCGTCCACTAAGATTACTTTTCCTAATGGTTTATACACTACTTTATCACTTGCTTCTGGATTTGTTGGGGTTACCTCTTTTCCGCCTGCTTGTGCTTTATCCGCATAGTATCCTTCTACTTTTGGTGTTGTTACGACTCCATAAGTATGTGTCTCTTCATTCCATGTTGTTACGTTTGTAACTTTGTTTGTTTTTCCAGTGAATGTGTAATTTGTTTGTTCGTTAGGCGCTGGTGTGTTTTCTCCTGCTCCTTCGTACGTTACCGTTTGTTTTGTTGCTACTGTTTTTGTATCCGCAGCTTGTGGATACTTCACGACTACTTCGGCATTTTCCATTGTTGGTGTTACTGCCACTGACTCTACACTTGGTTTATCTGGTGTTCCATAGTTTGCTACTGATGGTGAAGCTTGTTCTGCCCAACTTCCTTGTGACCATGTTCCTTCTTCAAGTGCATTCGTTACTTTGTTTCGCTTGTTTGTTCTTGTTAGCGTAACATTCTGAACAACTTTTGGCGATACTTCTGTAGTTTCGTCGTTTGCATCTACATACTTAATTGTACGCGTGATGACTTTTGTTTCTACTTCGTCTTCTTTTGCTTGTGGATACTTCACGACTACTTCGGCATTTTCCATTGTTGGTGTTACTGCCACTGACTCTACACTTGGTTTATCTGGTGTTCCATAGTTTGCTACTGATGGTGAAGCTTGTTCTGCCCAACTTCCTTGTGACCATGTTCCTTCTTCAAGTGCATTCGTTACTTTGTTTCGCTTGTTTGTTCTTGTTAGCGTAACATTCTGCTCTACTTTTGGTGATACTTCTGTAGTTTCGTTGCTTGCATCTACATACTTAATTGTACGTGTAATCACTTTTGTTTCTGGAACATTTTCATACAAAGTATCATAAACATAAGTCACTGTAATTTCTTCACTGTTAATAACACCTTCAACCGGAGCCGAAGTTTCTTTGACTCGCATATATCTATACGCTATGCCATTATATGTAAATTCATCAGGACGATATTCTTCTGTATCTACATTATAATCTTTTGTATAAGCTCTTTTTTCAATAGCTGTTATTGTTGGTTTAATCGTATTTCCTTGCATATCTTCATATGCAATTTTAACAGCTCCAGTTTTTATATTTTCTATTTTAATAGTAACAGAAGCTACATTCGCCTCATTATATATTTCTTCTGCATTTGTTTTTGCTGCTGCTGAAATATAAGCTACCTGTTTATCTTTTGCATCTTTAGAAATTCTTGCTGGTACTAAAAATTCATTTGATAATCCCGGATTTAATGTAGTCCCTGGATTAGAAACAAACTTAACTGCTGTAACCTTGCTCCAATCTGTCACTTGATCAGCTGTTAAAGTTGTTGCTGCAGCAACTTCATTTGCATTTCCATTAATTGGAGAAGTTGAGTAGTATGCTGTCCATCCTGCAGGAGCTATTGCTTCTCCTGTAGCTTCCACATCAAATGCAGAATTACGAGCTATACTTGTATCAACAATATTCTTGTCCCCTTGTTTAGGTAATGTCACAAGCACTTCATTATTCGATAATTTTGAATTATCTGTATTTGATAATGTAAAACGATATGTCACATCTGTTTTTGGAGCTAAATTCTGTAACGATGTTGTGTACCCTTCTCGTTGATCATTTTTATCGGTTACATCTACGTGTAATCGTGTCGCTGATGTATTACTTACAGGAATTTCATAAGTGAAAGTTGATGTATTGATAATTGTCTTATCTCCATCAAACTCATTATTAGGATTTAATCCATGTAGGAATCTATTTTCATCCCAAACTAATGTGTATTTCAAACGATAACTACCTGTTTGAACCCACTGTGCTACATTAAACTCTAAATTCGGAGTTACATTCTCACGAGTATTTGAATCTTTTGGATCAATAATCAATACACGTTTACCAGTATTTTGATAATTATCATCTTTAGTTACAAGTGGGCTATCTCCTGCATAACTAAAGCCATCCGGCAATTCCACAATAATTTTAGGATTCTTCGCTCCAAGATAATCTAATTTTTTATCAGTAGTAGCAAAGTGTGATGTCACTGTACTATATACACGATTTCCTAAACCTGAAGGTGAGTAATCATAAGCTTCTATTCCAGAACTTAATGATTGTGTTTTATTCCCTGCTAGAACCGTTTCTATTTTCCCAGTTCTCGATGTCAGTTTTAAAGCTGTTCTAGTATCTGCTAAAATCGTTTTAGAAATACTTGTATTGACCACATCTGTATCTTGAGTTGAAACTTTTGCAGTAACGATACTCTTAGCTTCTTTTCCTTCTAAAACCATTTGTTTAGCTTTTTCTAAACCTTTTAAGTTTTGATGTAAATAAATACCTGCCTGGCTTATTGTATTACTTGTAAAGTTCATCTCACCTTTTGGTTTTAATACAACTTTAGTTGTCCCTTCTGGTAAATCTATAGAAGTTCCACCGTTTTTCTTAAAGGCAATTTCTCCTAACTTCGTTTCCGTTGTCCCATTTACCGTATATACTTCAAACGTATTGCTGGTTCCTAGATTATCCGGTGCATACCAAGCTGCATATGCTCCATTCTTATTCCAAGTCCCATAAAATTCAATTGATCTCTTTTGATCAAAATCACTATCAATCGTTAATTCAACTTCCTTAACTTTTGTTGGAGTAGCAACACTTCTCCAGAAAACTATAATTCTCTTATCATCTGTTTCTGTATTAATTCCAGGAATTGCAATATTCACTCTATTTTCATGATTTTGTTCATTAGTATAGTTATTAATTACTAATGGAGGTTGTGCTCCTGCTACATTTGGCGTTGCTCCATCTCCGTTATCTTTATATGGATTCACAGCCTTCACAACTAACGAAGTTGTCCCTTGACTTGTATTCGTTTCTCCTGATTTATCTGCATAAGTTACATTATCTGTAAAAGTAAATTCTTTTCCTTTAAGAAACTCTTCTAAGGTTCCTGTTTGACGCATGTTTAAGCGAAGTGTATCATCACTAGTATTATTTCCTTGATCAAATACAGGTTTCGCATCTGGTATTATTCTTGTATAACGAGCAATATTTCCTTCCTGTGTCCATCCTGCATTCTTAGATGTTTCTGATACTATAGCTCCTGTCGGTAAAGTAATAGCATGTTGTATTTTATTGACAGCAGCAACTTCTTTATTTAATGTTGTTAATTTTAAAACTAATTCTTTATTCTTGGTTTCATCAATAGAGTCGCCGGGTGCATTTGTGTTAAATAAAGCTAAATCTCTAGCACCACTTTCACTGTCCACATGAATACTAGCATATCCACTCTTATTTGTATTTGCTACCACTGACTTAGTAGTCTTCTCAGGTGAAATTGGATTCCCATTTTTATCCATTACTTGAGAAGTGATAGAAGTTTGAGAATTACGGCCAGTTCTATATTTATCAAATTTATAACTAATATTGAAATTACCATAAGAACCACTTGGAACTTCTCCAGTATAAATCTTATACTGTGTATCCGTTACTTTTTCCACTCTTAAAGCTGTACCAAATTGTACATCAGTAATAGGTTCATTCTCAGGTAAATTCACTAAAATATAAGAACCTTCTTCTAATTTTGAAGGAGCTGATACATCTAATCTAAATGTTGAGATGATCTGTTCTCCTACATTATATTCTGTTTGATTTCCTACTAAATGGCCTTGTAAACTAACTTTATTTTCAGTTGTTGGTTGCGTCTGATTAGCAGTCGCTAATGTACTATTTGAAGTACCAGCCTCTCCTGTATTAGCTACAGATTCTGATGTTGAACTCGGTTGATTTGTTGAAGTAACTGGTACATAAGTAATTTTATATTTATTTATTCCAACAAGTTGTAAGCTTGTAGCAGTAAATCCTGGATAATCTTTCTTTAATTGATCAAGATTTTCTGAAAATTCTGATTTTAAAATAGCTACATCTTCTACTATTCCGCCTGGTTTCTCATGAGTCACCATTACAAATTCTTGTGCGTTTACTACTGTTGAGTTTCCAGTTCCTGTTCTATTAAATTCATCTGCATGCACTGTTGGTAATTGACCCATTACTACAGTACTAGCAATGGCCATTGTAGAAATTGCCACACTTGCTACTCCTACTTTAAACTTTCTTATACTAAACCTTTGTTGAAATTGAAAAAATCTTTTTGATTCTTGATTCATTACTCTCTCCTGATATCCATATTTGTTTATTTTTTTAACTACATTTTTCGCAATAAAATGCCCGTATTTAATAATATTTTATTAATACTCGACCCCTATATTGTAACTTAAACACAAACAAATTACAAATATTTACCACAATTGTTAACTATTTGTAAAATATCGCAATTTATGCAATATCTTATTTCCTTATAAAATTCATTACTGAAAAAGTTCTACATTCAACTATTTTATCATTATAAAATAAAGTAGCCGACAAATTCGCTTCATGTATAGGATTTTAAATGTGAGTACCAAAACAAAAAAACAGGCTCTCCGAAAACTCGGAAAGCCTAATTTTATGCTACTTCTAGCTTCCTCGCCTTTATATTTCAAGGCTCGGGATAAAAAGGTTCACTGGACCTTTTTATTTAGCGATTGGGTAAACAGAAACTTGTTTTTTATCGCGTCCTTTACGTTCAAAGCGTACTACGCCTTCAACTTTAGCGAACAAAGTATCGTCTCCACCACGTCCAACGTTTACACCTGGGTAGATGTGTGTACCACGTTGACGGTAAAGGATTGATCCACCTGTTACAGTTTGTCCGTCAGCTGCTTTAGCTCCAAGACGTTTCGCTTGTGAATCACGTCCGTTTGATGTAGAACCTCCACCTTTTTTGTGGGCGAAAAGTTGCAAGTTGTTAAGAGTCATTTTTAACATAATGTTTTCCTCCGTGTTAGTTTTCTGTGATAACTCTGGTTTGGACGAACTCAGAAGAGTTCTCCGATAAGTTTGCCATACCTAAGAAAAATGATTCAAAGAATAACTGGGTCATTTCTCTCTGGTGTGAAGGAAGATCTTTTGGAATTTCAACCATCAGATAGCCACCTTCATCTTCGTTTAATTCTAGGATTGGTTCATAGCCTGCAAATTTCTCAATGGAATTGATAAAGTTAATGGCAAGCGTAGAAACCGATGCACACACGACATCAAAGCCGTATTCGCCACTCTCGGCGTGTCCAGTAATTTCCGCACTCCTCAGCTCGCCATCTTCGGCTCTCTCAAAGACTGCTTGTATCATGTGTTCTCCTTAAAATTAAGCGTTGATTGCGTTGATGACAACTTTTGTATATGGTTGACGGTGACCTTGTTTACGGTGGCTACCTTTTTTAGGTTTGTACTTGTAAGTAACAACTTTCTTTTGTTTTCCTTGTTTTTCAACAGTTCCAACTACAGTAGCTCCAGCAACAAGTGGAGTTCCGACAACAGTGTTTTCACCACCAACAAGAACAACTTCGTTAAAAGTAACTTCTTGACCAGCTTCAACGTTCAATTTTTCAACGTAAACTGCTTGACCAACTTCAACTTTAACTTGTTTTCCGCCAGTTTTGATAATTGCGTATGTGCTCATTATGCACCTCCTATGATTTTTATGGGTTTCCCCGATTTTTTTGTGAAGACTCGCCTAGCATCGTGGGACAAACCACTTAAACTTGAATAATCAAGCAACGATGTTCGTGCGGTTGCACAGGAACGTGCATAGTCAACTCTTCAAGTATAGCATATCTCCTATTTTCTTACAAGTAATAACACCTAAAATGAAGCTTTTTCTTTTACTTTTTTCCGCCACGAGGCAAAAAGCATGCTGAGGTAAAAAATGCTCATCATAATAGGAACACCAAGAATGGTCTTTTCATGATAGAAAATCGTCAAATAAGCCGAAAAGACAACACCAAGGACAAAACTACTAAGCAGGCTTACAAAGATAATCCCTTCACGTAAAAAAGGTGTGTGCTTGGTCCGGAAATAATCTCCAAAAGCCAGCATGGTCCGTTTGATATTCCCTGTCATAAAAGCATTATTGTAGGCAATACCCGAAACCTCACCAAAAGCAGTTGTCACCAAGCCCATACAAAAGGCTAAGGGCGGTACTAGATAGATATTATCTACAGTTTGCGGCACAAAACCAATAATGATTGATAAGATTGCCAAAGGAATCAGTGACAGAATAGGCTTTTTCACAATTCTCAATTTTTCCTTATAAACAGTTAATAAAAAGACCCCCATCATAAAAGCTAGTAAGGTCATTACTTTGGCACTGGCATCTGACACATTGTGTTGAATGAGTCCCACTGATAGAAAGACGACATTCCCAGTTTGTCCAGCTACAAGAGTATTCCCTCGCACAATAAACGTATAGGCGTCTACATATCCTGCACAAAAAGTCAAAAAAAGCGCTAGCCTCTTAGACTGACGTGATATTTTTCTTATAGGTAATAACCTCATTTTCCCTCCCATTTCATTTACTCATCTCATTATTGTACCACTTTCTTTGGAAAAGACCTAGTAGCTTATTTGAAATTTTTTACCCTCTGTTGGATAGTCCCGTCTATCTATGTTATAATGAAAGAAGGATTTGAAATCGGAAAAGGAGTAACTATGCTTAAATTAGGTGTCATCGGAACAGGGGCTATTAGCCACCACTTCATAGAAGCAGCCCATTCCAGTGGAGAATACAAGCTGGTCGCTGTCTACTCTAGAAAACTAGAAACTGCCGCAACCTTTGCTTCCCGCTATCAGAATATCCAACTCTTTGATCAAGTAGAGGACTTCTTCAAGGGCTCCTTTGATGTGGTCTATATTGCTAGCCCAAACTCCTTGCATTTTGCTCAGGCAAAAGCTGCACTGTATGCAGGTAAACATGTCATTCTTGAAAAGCCAGCTGTCACTCAGCCACAAGAATGGCTAGATTTGAAACATACAGCTGAGAAAAATCACTGTTTTATATTCGAAGCAGCTCGCAATTACCATGAAAAAGCTTTCACTATCATCAAAAACTTTTTAGCAGATAAACAAATTTTGGGAGCAGATTTCAACTATGCCAAGTATTCTTCCAAAATGCCTAACTTGTTGACTTGGCATACACCAAATGTCTTCTCAGACCGTTTTGCTGGTGGAGCTCTTATGGATTTAGGGATTTATCCCCTCTACTCTGCCGTTCGCCTCTTTGGAAAAGCTAAGGATGCAACCTATCAGGGGCAACAGCTTGACAATAGCATTGACCTAAATGGTGATGGAATCCTCTTCTACCCTGACTATCAAGTTCATATCAAGGCTGGAAAAAACATCACTTCCAATCTCCCTTGCGAGATTTATACGACAGACGGTACCTTGACGCTCAACACCATCGAACATGTCAGCTCGGCTATTTTTACCGACCACCAAGGCAATCAAGTCCAACTCCCTATCCAACAGGCTCCTCATACAATGACTGAGGAAGTCGCTGCATTTGCACACATGATCCAGCAACCAGATCTGAATCTCTACCAAACTTGGCTGGAAGATGCAAGTTCAGTTCATGAGCTACTATATACTATGCGCCAGACTGCTGGCATTAGATTTGAGGCAGAAAAATGAAAAACAAACTACCGACTGAATGGCAAGAACTGAGTGACCAACTCGGTTTCCAAGAATTCACTCCCATTCAAACTCAACTATTTGAGCCCCTTCTTGCTGGAGAAAACCTCCTAGGAGTGAGCCCAACAGGAACTGGTAAGACCCTAGCTTACCTTCTACCAAGTCTTCTCAGACTACAAAAGAAAAAAGCCCAACAACTCTTGATTCTGGCACCTAATACTGAACTTGCAGGACAGATTTTTGAGGTAACTAAGACTTGGGCAGAAGCTATCGGATTAAATCCTCAACTATTCTTATCTGGCTCTAGCCAGAAACGTCAGATTGAGCGCCTCAAAAAAGGACCGGAAATTCTCATCGGAACACCAGGCCGTATCTTTGAACTCATTAAACTGAAAAAAATCAAGATGATGAATGTGGAAACCATCATCCTGGATGAATTTGACCAATTGCTCGATGATTCTCAGATACACTTTGTCGAGAAAATTACTCACTACGCACCTCGTGACCACCAACTTGTCTATATGAGTGCGACAACCAAGTTTGACCAAAAGAAGATTGCGCCTAACACACGTACCATTGATCTCTCTGACCAAAAATTGGACAACATCCAACATTTCTATATGCAGGTAGATCAACGTCACCGAGTGGATATGCTACGAAAACTGTCTCATGTAGAGGATTTCCGTGGTCTGGTCTTCTTTAACAGCCTATCAGACCTTGGAAGTGCAGAAGAAAAACTACAGTATCGAGATATCTTGGCTGTTTCCCTCGCTAGTGATGTCAATGTCAAATTTAGAAAAGTCATCTTAGAAAAGTTTAAAGATAAGCAACTAACCCTACTCCTTGCAACTGACCTTTTGGCTCGTGGAATTGATATCGATAGCCTAGAATGCGTCGTAAACTTTGATGTTCCTAGAGATATTGAAACCTACACTCACCGTGCTGGCCGTACTGGCCGTATGGGCAAGGAAGGCTATGTTATCACTCTCGTAACCCATCAAGAAGAGCTTAAAAAACTCAAGAAATTTGCTACGGTTCGTGAAATTGTCTTGAAAAATCAAGAACTCTATATCAAATAAAGCCCAATTGCTCTATGCACATCTAGTGTATAGAGCTTTTTTATAAGCAATTCAATTTTATACTCTTCGAAAATCTCTTCAAACCGCGTCAGCTTCGCCTTGCGGTATGTATGGTTACTGACTTCGTCAGTCTTATCTACAACCTCAAAAACATGTTTTGAGCTGACTTCGTCAGTTCTATCTGCAACCTCAAAACAGTGTTTTGAGCAGCCTTCGGCTAGCTTCCTAGTTTGCTCTTTGATTTTCATTAAGTATTAGTTCAATATTCGAAAAAAAGAACCTTGCAAAGCAAGATTCTTTTAGTGTCTGACTTAAATAATTGTTCTTCTGGGAACTAAATCGAATTAAGCTTCGATTTCTGTAACCATACCTGAACCAACAGTACGTCCACCCTCACGGATAGAGAATGTAGTACCTTGTTCTACGGCGATTGGGTGGATCAACTCAACGTCGATAGTCACGTTATCACCAGGCATTACCATTTCAGTACCTGCTGGAAGTTCGATTGAACCTGTAACGTCAGTAGTACGGAAGTAGAATTGTGGACGGTAGTTGTTGAAGAATGGAGTGTGACGTCCACCTTCTTCTTTAGTAAGGATGTAAACTTCACCTTTAAATTTAGTGTGTGGGTTGATTGAACCTGGTTTAGCGATAACTTGTCCACGTTCGATTTCATCACGTTGAACACCACGAAGAAGGACACCTACGTTATCTCCGGCAAGACCTTCGTCAAGTTGTTTACGGAACATTTCAACACCAGTAACAACTGCTTTTTGAGTTTCTTCTTTGATACCAACGATTTCGATTTCGTCGTTGACTTTAACGATACCACGGTCGATACGTCCTGAAGCAACTGTACCACGTCCAGTGATTGAGAATACGTCTTCGACTGGAAGAAGCAATGGTTTGTCAGTGTCACGTTCTGGTTCTGGGATGTACTCATCAACTGTGTTCATCAATTCCATAACGATGTCTTCGTATTTAGAGTCACCTTCAAGAGCTTTAAGAGCTGAACCTTGGATAACTGGAAGATCGTCACCTGGGAAGTCGTATTCTGACAATAGGTCACGGATTTCCATTTCAACCAATTCAAGCAATTCTTCATCGTCAACCAAGTCAACTTTGTTCATGAAGACGATAAAGTGTTTAACACCAACCTGACGTGAAAGAAGGATGTGCTCACGAGTTTGTGGCATTGGTCCGTCAGTTGAAGCTACTACAAGGATAGCTCCGTCCATTTGAGCGGCACCAGTGATCATGTTTTTAACGTAGTCCGCGTGTCCTGGAGCGTCGATGTGAGCGTAGTGACGTTTTTCAGTTTCGTACTCAACGTGCGCAGTGTTGATTGTGATACCGCGTTCGCGTTCTTCTGGAGCAGCATCGATAGACGCATAGTCTTTAGGTTGGTTAACTGATGAAGGCAAGCGACGTGCCAAAACAGTTGTGATAGCTGCAGTTAGGGTAGTTTTACCGTGGTCAACGTGTCCGATAGTACCAATGTTAACGTGTGGTTTACTACGATCGTATTTTTCTTTTGCCATTTGAGTAAAAGCCTCCAATAAAATATATTTTATAGATAGACAGTAGGCAATACAGTCTAACTTTCCTTACTATTTTATCAAATTTCAGCTAAATTGCAAGTGTTTTACAAAGTTTTTGTGAATTATTCTTAATAGGCTAATCTAAATGGCACTTCTACTCCTATAATTTACCTAAAGAAAAAGAAAAATCAGGAATTTCCTGACTTTTACTTAGCTAATTCTCTTTCTCGTTCTTTCATTATTTTATGATTTTCATACAAACGTGATAAGAACTTAGAAATTTCTTTTAAGATAGAATAGGTTGGTACTGCGACAATCATACCAATGACACCATAGATATTACTTGATAACAAAAGTAATACTAAAATCGTAATTGGATGAACCTTCATCACACCACCAACGATTCGAGGGTAGAGGATATTTCCATCCACTTGTTGAATGATTAGCATGTAAACAACTGCAATTAGCATTCTATGAGGATCAGTAAAGACATTGGCAATAATCATCGGAATCAAGCCAATACTTGGTCCCACATAAGGAATGAGATTGGCCAATCCTGAAAAAATGGCAAAGACCAAAGCGTATTTCAAACCAATCACGCTATATCCGATAAAGGCCAAACAACCGATAATAATGGCATCAATTGCGACTCCACTAATATAGCGAGCAATTGTCGCATTTAAATTCTTTAAAAGACCTGCAATATGCAACTTATCTCTCTTTAAAACAGTGCGCTCAAGCATCGGCAAAAATTTGTTACCATCTAACAAAAAATAAACCAAAAACACAGGGGTCATAATAATAATCAAAACAGTACTAAAGAGAGCTGATAGAACACTTCCGACACTATTGGTAACGCTATTTAGGATATTTTGTAAAATATCTACATAGGATAGATTTAACTGTTGAATAGTCGCTTGAATATCCAAATTTTGAAAGGCTGGATAAGTAGATAAATCCACAATCAAATCTTGTAAACGACTGTAGATAGTCTGGCTAGTCGCAATCAAGCTGGTCAACTGATTAACCAAAATCGGTAAGAGATAGACTACCCCAATGACAAGCCCCCAAACCAAAGCACACAAGGTTAATAGAATACCAATGATACGATTAATTTTGAAATACTTTTGTAAAAAATTTACAATAGGATTGGTCAAATAATATAAAAAACCACCTAGAAGAAAAGGAATCATGATGGTGTTTGCGACGCTTACAAAAGGTGTGATAATCGCCCCCATCTCTCTCCATAAGTAAAAAATGATTGTTAATAATAAAATCTCACTGGTCCAAAAAAATAATTTATTCTTACGAAACATGAGCTACCTCCATTCATCTATTTTACCATACTTTCAAAAAAGCTTCTTTCTTCTATCATGAAACTGGGAATATTTTTTTCTTTATGTTAGAATAAACTTACTATGAAAAAAATCATTTTAACTCTCTTAAGTCTATCCGTAATTGGGTCAGCATCTACCGTTGCTGCCCAAGATTTTAATATTACTGCAAAACATGCGATTGCTGTTGAAGCAAATACTGGAAAAATACTTTATGAAAAAGATGCAACTCAGCCAGTCGAAATTGCTTCTATTACAAAACTACTTACAGTTTATCTTGTCTATGAGGCTCTAGAAAATGGAAGTATCACACTCTCCACCCCAGTAGATATTTCTGACTATCCTTATCAATTAACGACAAATTCCGAAGCCAGTAATGTTCCTATGGAGGCCCGTAATTATACTGTCGAAGAGTTGCTTGAAGCAACTTTGGTATCTAGTGCCAACAGCGCTGCTATTGCCCTAGCTGAGAAAATTGCTGGCTCAGAAAAAAACTTCGTTGATATGATGCGAGCAAAACTCTTGGAATGGGGAATCAAAGATGCCACTGTTGTCAATACAACTGGTCTGAACAACGAAACTCTCGGAGATAATATTTACCCAGGGTCTAATAAAGATGATGAAAATAAGCTCAGTGCTTATGATGTCGCTATCGTTGCCCGTAACCTCATCAAAAAATACCCACAAGTCTTGGAAATCACCAAAAAACCTTCTTCTACTTTTGCTGGAATGACAATCACTTCGACCAACTACATGTTAGAAGGTATGCCTGCTTACCGTGGTGGTTTTGATGGACTGAAAACAGGAACAACAGATAAGGCTGGAGAGTCTTTTGTTGGTACTACTGTCGAAAAAGGCATGAGGGTTATCACTGTTATTTTGAATGCAGATTATCAAGATAATAATCCTTACTCTCGTTTTACAGCTACATCTTCACTAATGGATTATATCTCTTCTACATTCACACTTCGTAAAATAGTGCAAAAAGGAGATGCCTATCAAGATAGCAAAGTCCCTGTACAAGATGGAAAAGAAGATACGGTCACTGCAGTGGCCCCAGAGGATATCTATCTAATTGAACGTGTTGGGGGTCAATCTTCTCAATCTGTTCAATTTACACCTGATTCTAAAGCAATCCTCGCACCACTTGAAGCTGGAACAGTAGTTGGCCATTTGGCTTACGAAGACAAGGATTTGATTGGTCAAGGTTACATTACCACAGAACGTCCTAGTTTCGAAATGGTAGCAGAAAAGAAAGTTGAAAAAGCTTTCTTCTTAAAAGTTTGGTGGAATCAGTTTATCCGCTTCATCAACGAAAAATTATAAAACATACTGAGCAAAAGATTGCTCCAAAATAGAAACAGAACAAAAAGGCTTTAAAGTCAAAAACGCATAGTATCAGGTATTAAAAAAACTTGATATTATGCGTTTTATTGTGGTAATATTTACTTCGTTTTCTCCTAAAATTGAATTTTATTCCAGTCTTTTTTGAGATATTTTATTCATTACTTTAGGAAGACAATTACTAATTTCCGTTGGCAAGACCACATAATGTTCTTGAGCTAGTTCTTGGGCTATGGCTGAATGAAGATGGGTTGCTACTGCCACACGTTCGTAGAGACTGGCCTGTCGAAATTGGCCTGCAAATCCTGCAATCATTCCAGCCAGAGTATCTCCCATTCCCCCAGTCGCCTGATAGGGACCACCAACCTGTAACTGGTAATAATCAAACTGGCCAGCTTGCCAAATACGAGTAGCCGGACCCTTCTCTACCAAAATTGTTCCTTGAGGAAAGGAAGTCAGGGCACTAGCCGTTGCAGCTTCCTTTTGCTTTTCAATCGTAATTCCAGTCAGTTTTTCCCACTCCTTTTGGTGGGGAGTTAGGATAAGCTGACTGGAAGGAAATGACAATCTTGTTCTAGCAAGAATGGTCAGGGCACCACCATCTACAATCAAAATCTGATTCTTTTTTAAGCTAGCAAAGACCTGTTTGACTAGATTTTCTCCAAAAACATCGTCTCGTAAACCAGGCCCCAGCAAGACAACTTCTGCCTTCTCCAATTGCTCTTTTAACAACTGCTGGTCTTGAAGAGAAAAGGCCATAGCCTCAGGTAAATGGCTGTGCAGAGCTGGAATATTTTCCCTGTCCGTTCCAACGGTCACCAATCCTGCACCGCTTTTTACAGCTGCTAAAGCAGCCATGATAATAGCACCACCATAAGGATAAGTCCCACCTAGCAACAGCAGACGACCGTAGTCTCCTTTATGACTTGTACGAGAACGTTCAATAATGACTTTTTCTAGTACGGTTTGATCAATCACTTTCATCGTTTTTCCTCTCGCATTTATTATACAACAAAAAGGAGGCGCATACCTCCTTTTATAAACTTATTTCTAAAATTTAATACTCATTTCTGCCATTTTAGATATAGCTATAGGAAATACACTTTCCTCAGAAAATTTTTCTCTTATTTTCTATCCAATGTTCGAAGTGCTGCTTGATAAGTTTGCTCCATTAGCATGGTAATGGTCATAGGGCCGACACCTCCAGGTACTGGCGTGATATGACTAGCAAGTGGGGCAACTGCCTCATAATCAACATCCCCACAGAGCTTACCATTTTCATCGCGGTTCATCCCAACGTCAATAACAACCGCACCTGGTTTCACAAAATCAGGAGTCACAAACTTAACACGACCGATTGCGACCACAAGAATATCCGCTTTAGCAGCCACCTTGGCAAGATTATGGGTGCGTGAGTGGGTCAAAGTCACTGTTGCATTCTTGGCCAAAAGAAGCTGAGCCATGGGTTTTCCAACAATGTTTGAACGACCGATGACAACCGCATTTTTACCTTCTAATTCAATCCCATATTCATGAAACATTTCCATAATTCCTGCAGGTGTTGATGGAATCATGACTGGATGACCAGACCAAAGGCGTCCCATATTTAGAGGATGGAAACCATCCACATCCTTTTCTGGGTCAATAGCCAATAGAACCGCCTCTTCATCAATGTGTTTTGGTAATGGCAACTGGACCAAAATCCCATGCCAAGTTGGATCCTGATTATATTTAGCAATCAGGTCTAACAATTCCTCTTGAGTAATGGTCTCTGGAACTCGCACTACTTCGCTACGGAATCCAGCCGCAAGGGCTGACCTCTCCTTGTTGCGAACGTAGACTTGGCTGGCTGGATTGTCCCCAACCAAAATCACTACCAAACCAGGCACTAGACCTGTTTCTTCCTTTAATTTTGCAGTCTTTTCAGCCAACTGCCCCTGCAATTTGGCCGCTAAAGCTTTCCCATCAATAATCTGTGTCATATCACTTCTCTTTTCTTTCAAATATCCTCTATTATATCAAAAAATAACTTGCCATTCTAACACTTCTTGACTAATAGACCTTATAGTTTGAAACTATAAGAAAAAGCTCTTGTCGAGCTTTTAGTGCCTATTGATATTAGGTAAATCTGTCAGGCTTTCTTTTTGACTTTTGGAGCCGGTAGGACTTCATACATATCCCTGATTAGTCTCGCTAAAAATGACTTATCTTCAAGGTCTTCTAGTAAAATCATCTCTTTGACTCCTTCATAAGGACGTTCAAACCTAGTCTGTCCCAGTTGATCCATGACCACCTTCACAGGCTTCAGTAACAAACGATTATCATAGATTCCTCCGATAATCTTCCCACGATAATAAAGGATATACTCTCCCATCATAGGATGATAACTCATCTCCTCTAACTCTGATAGCTGATCGAGAATAAAGGCTAAATATTCTTCACTTGAAGCCATGATTTCTACTCTCCTTCTTCTAAAAATGAGGTCTTATAAAACCTTACTCAAGAAGTCTTTAGTCCGTTGTTCTTGGGTTTGTTCAAAAATCTGTTCAGGTGTTCCGTCTTCAACAACCACACCGTCTGCCATAAAGATAACACGATCTGCCACCTCACGGGCAAATCCCATCTCATGTGTTACGATAACCATAGTCATCCCTGACTTGGCTAAGTCTTGCATAACAGCCAACACCTCACCTACCATTTCAGGGTCCAGGGCTGAAGTTGGCTCGTCAAAGAGCAAAACATCAGGTTCCATAGCCAACCCACGCGCGATAGCAATCCGCTGTTGCTGCCCACCTGACAAACTCTGTGGATAAGCAGTTGCCTTATCTGGTAAACCAACTTTTTCCAAAAGTTCCTGAGCTCTCTTCTCTGCAACTTCCTTACTTTCACCTTTGGTCTTGATAGGAGACAAGGTGATATTTTCCATCACAGTCATATTAGGAAAGAGGTTAAATTGTTGGAAAACCATGCCCATCTTCTCACGCATGGCAAACAGGTCATTCTTCTTGTCCGTAATATCAACTCCCTCAAAGATAACCTTCCCTTTGGTTGCTTCTTCCAACAAATTCATAGAGCGAAGCAAGGTAGATTTCCCGCTCCCTGAAGGACCGATGATAACGACAACTTCTCCTCTTTTAATCTCGAGGTTGATGCCCTTCAATACTTCATTCTTTCCAAAGGATTTATGTAAATTTTCAATTTTTATCAAGGTTTCTGTCATTATTTCTTATCTCCTTGTCCCATACGTTTTTCAAAAGCTTTCAAGGCTACTGTCAAAATAGAAGTCATAATCAAGTAGTAAAAGGCTGCAAATAAAAGTGGTGTCAGAGGTAGATAGGTTGTTGTAGAAACTGTTGTAGCCCCATTCCACAACTCCATGACACCGATAGCTGATAAGAGGGAACTATCCTTGATAATGGTGATAAATTCGTTCCCCAATGCTGGCAAAATATTTTTGATTGCTTGTGGCAAAATCACATAGCGCATCGCATTTTTAGGACGAATCCCTAAAGAATAGGCCGCCTCTAGCTGCCCCTTAGGAACCGCATTAATCCCAGCACGGACAGTCTCAGAAACATAAGCACCACTGTTCATAGAGATAATCAAAATCCCTGGAATCAGACGAGAAAGATCAACACCTAAAATTCCAACCTGAATAGTCGGAGCATTGATGTGCATAAGAGCAAAGGCAATCATAATCTGAACCATCATCGGTGTCCCACGGAAAATCCAAACGTACAAGTTGGCCAGCCAAACAAGCGGTTTAAACTTTGAACGTTGCCCAAAAGCCAAGACAACACCCAAAATAGTTCCCAAAAAGACAACACAGATAGAAATGAGAACCGTCACAACAGCCCCATAGTTAAAATAAGGTAAATACTTAGGTAAAAAAGAAAAATTCATAGTCACACTGCTTTCTAAAATAGAATACTGTATGATTATAACATGTATTGAATTAAAATTCAAACCTTTTATCCAATTTATTCAAAAAATCTTTAAGCTGGTAGAATTAGCGAGAAATCTTAGTTTTTTCTAGGCAAGTTGACCTCCTTTATGGTAAAATAGTAACGATAAGAAATGAAGGAGAATCAAAATGGAATCACATTTGGTTAGAATCATCAACCGCCTTGAAGCAATGGCAAAAGACGGCGGAAATTTAAAACGTAATTTTGAACGCGAAGGAGTTGTTGTTGCAGAAGTTGCATATAGCCACGACGAAGAAAACGGATCAATCTTTACCCTTCGTGATGTAGAAGCTCGCGAAACTTATACTTTTGACAGCATTGACTTGATTGCAATGGAGATTTACGAACTCCTTTACTAATACAAAACAAGCTGGGATTACACCCTGCATGTCTAACCAAAATCCTTTTTGTCTCACAAATAGGATTTTTTTATAGTCCAAATTCACAAAAATTTTCATTGTAACAACTTCTCAAAGCTGCAATCTTTTTACTTGCTTTACACCCCAATCCTGTTATAATGAAAGTATAGAAATTTGACTATTTTTGACCTTTAAACAGGTCAAGCTAAAGAAAGAAATGAGGTAGATGTATGCTTTGTCAAAACTGTAAAATCAACGACTCAACAATTCATCTTTACACCAATCTCAATGGAAAACAAAAACAAATTGACCTCTGTCAAAACTGCTATAAGATTATCAAAACAGATCCTAACAACAGTCTCTTTAAAGGCATGACGGATCTGAACAATCGTGACTTCGATCCCTTTGGTGATTTTTTCAATGACCTAAACAATTTCAGACCTTCTAGCAATACTCCTCCTATTCCCCCAACCCAATCAGGTGGAGGTTACGGTGGAAACGGCGGTTATGGTTCCCAAAATCGTGGATCTGCTCAAACTCCACCACCAAGCCAAGAAAAAGGCCTGCTAGAAGAATTTGGTATCAACGTAACTGAGATTGCCCGTCGTGGAGACATTGACCCCGTTATCGGGCGCGACGATGAGATTATCCGTGTCATCGAGATTCTCAATCGTAGAACCAAGAATAATCCTGTTCTTATCGGTGAACCAGGTGTCGGAAAAACTGCCGTTGTCGAAGGTCTAGCTCAGAAAATCGTTGATGGCGATGTTCCACATAAACTCCAAGGTAAACAAGTCATCCGTCTGGATGTGGTTAGCCTGGTCCAAGGAACGGGTATCCGAGGACAATTTGAAGAACGCATGCAAAAACTCATGGAAGAAATTCGCAAACGTGAGGACATCATCCTCTTTATCGATGAAATCCATGAAATTGTCGGTGCTGGTTCTGCGAGCGATGGCAATATGGATGCAGGAAATATCCTCAAGCCAGCCCTTGCTCGTGGAGAACTGCAACTGGTCGGTGCCACTACCCTCAATGAATACCGTATCATTGAAAAGGATGCTGCCTTAGAGCGTCGTATGCAGCCTGTTAAAGTCAATGAACCAACGGTGGACGAAACAATCACTATCCTCAAAGGGATTCAAAAGAAATACGAAGACTACCACCACGTTCAATATACCGATGCTGCAATTGAAGCAGCTGCAACTCTTTCCAATCGTTACATCCAAGATCGCTTCTTACCTGACAAGGCCATTGACCTCCTAGATGAAGCTGGTTCTAAGATGAACTTGACCTTGAATTTTGTGGACCCTAAAGTCATTGATCAGCGCTTGATTGAGGCTGAAAATCTCAAATCTCAAGCTACACGGGAGGAAGATTTTGAGAAGGCGGCTTATTTCCGCGACCAGATTGCCAAGTATAAGGAAATGCAAAAGAAAAAAGTCACAGACCAAGATACACCTATCATCAGCGAGAAAACTATTGAGCACATTATCGAGCAGAAAACAAATATCCCTGTTGGTGATTTAAAAGAGAAGGAACAATCTCAACTCATCCATCTAGCCGAAGACCTCAAATCTCATGTTATTGGACAAGACGATGCTGTCGATAAGATTGCCAAGGCTATTCGCCGTAATCGTGTTGGACTTGGGACCCCTAACCGCCCAATCGGAAGCTTCCTCTTTGTCGGACCAACTGGGGTCGGTAAGACAGAACTTTCCAAACAACTGGCTATCGAACTCTTTGGTTCTGCTGATAGCATGATTCGCTTTGACATGAGTGAATACATGGAAAAACACAGTGTGGCTAAGTTAGTCGGCGCCCCTCCAGGTTATGTTGGCTACGATGAGGCTGGGCAATTAACTGAAAAAGTTCGCCGCAATCCATATTCTCTTATTCTCTTGGATGAAGTAGAGAAAGCCCATCCAGATGTCATGCATATGTTCCTCCAGGTCTTGGACGATGGTCGTTTGACAGATGGACAAGGACGTACCGTCAGCTTCAAGGATGCCATTATTATCATGACCTCAAATGCAGGTACAGGTAAGGCAGAAGCCAGCGTTGGATTTGGAGCTGCTAGAGAAGGACGTACCAACTCTGTTCTTGGTGAACTCGGCAACTTCTTTAGCCCAGAGTTTATGAACCGTTTTGATGGCATTATCGAATTTAAGGCTCTCAGCAAGGACAACCTCCTTCAGATTGTCGAGCTCATGCTAACAGACGTTAACAAGCGCCTTTCTAGCAACAACATTCATTTGGATGTAACTGACAAGGTCAAGGAAAAATTGGTTGACCTCGGCTATGATCCAAAAATGGGGGCACGCCCACTTCGTCGTACTATTCAAGACTATATTGAGGACGCAATCACTGACTACTACCTTGAAAATCCAAGCGAAAAAGACCTCAAGGCAGTTATGACCAGCAAAGGCAAGATTCAAATCAAGTCTGCCAAAAAAGCTGAAGTGAAAGCTTCTGAAACAGAAAAATAAATACTATATAAAAGAAGTGGAAAATGAAAATTTTCTGCTCCTTTTTACTAAAATAACTATAAATTCTTGACAGCTTGCCCTTTGTCCATTAAGATAATAATAAAGATAATAGATAATGAGGAAAATTCAATGGCAAACCCAACTTTCGGAGAAAAAAAAGCAAATACAGACTATGTTGCACGCTATGGAGTGTATGCAGTTATCCCTGACGCTGAACAAAAACAAATTGTTCTTGTTCAAGCTCCTAATGGCGCTTGGTTCTTACCAGGTGGCGAAATTGAAGCAGGTGAAAATCATCAGGAAGCCCTAAAACGTGAATTGATTGAAGAGCTTGGATTCACAGCTGAAATTGGTGTCTATTACGGACAAGCTGACGAATATTTCTACTCTCGTCACCGTGATACCTACTACTACAATCCTGCCTACCTCTATGAAGCGACTTCTTTCAAGGAAGTTCAAAAACCACTAGAAGATTTTAATCATATTGCCTGGTTCCCTATTGACGAGGCTATTGAAAATCTCAAACGTGGTAGCCATAAATGGGCCATCCAATCTTGGAAAAAACAGCATAAGATTGACTAAATCAAGCTACTTTATTTAAAAAGTGCTATAATAGTATTAGAAAATCGGAGGAAATGTTATGAAGCTTATCAATACGACAAACTCACACTCGCAACTTGTAAAAAGCCAGCTAGAAAGTACAGATGCAACCCTTGTTGAGGTTTATTCTGCAGGTAATACAGATGTTATTTTTACCCAAGCTCCGCTTCACTATGAAATCCTCATCTCAAATAAACACCGTGCTATTCGAGAAACTGAAATCGAAGCCATCCAAGAGTTTTTCTTGAAACGTAAAATTGATAAGGACTCTATTGATGAAGCCAATATCAAAACCCTCTATTCAGAAAAATTAATTGGGATTTCGATTCCAATCAAGTAAAATTTTGGAGAGATTAGAAAGCTATTGAACCTTATAGACCAAACATAGGTTCTGACTTGCTTTTTAAATCATCTCCAATTTTTTATCTTGAGATCTTATCATACAAGATTTTATAGACAAATAATAAAAAAGATTTGATTCTGCTTCTCACACAATCAAATCTTTTTCTTTTTTTAAAAACGAATCGTTTCACGTGTTTTCTCATACGAGGTAACAAAGCGGTTGGTTACACCAGGCTCTGCCACTTCCAAAGCTTGAGAAATCTTGTCAAATGAAGCGCGATAATCAAATTCTTTTTCAAAAATATCTAAAGCTTCGTTAAATGCTTCTTGAATACGTTCATCAAATGAGCGATAGCGGTTAGAATATTGCAATAGTTGTTCTGTCAAGGTTGCATACTGTACAATATTATAAGTTTCCGTCTCAAGCTCTTCCATATCCTTCGTTGCAATTTCAAGAATACGGTTAACTGATTCTATATTGACTAAGTTTTGCTCTAATTCAGCCATTAAATCTTCCGTATTATTACTTGCTGTAAAGAATAACTTCAAGAAAGTTTGTGGAATACCAGGTAGGTTCCGTTTTTCCATATATCTCTTGATTGTATGGAGACGATTAACATATACATTTGCCTTTTGACGTGCATTGATATCATCTTTCTCAATTCGTGCAAGACGCTCACTAACTGAAATCTGTTCATCTTCAATCTCTTTAAGATTTTCCTGTAAAGATTCAAGATTTTCTTCAAGAATTGAATATGCTTGAGTTGGTTCATCTTGATTTGAAGTTGCCTCAATAATAGCAGTCTCAAAGCTTTCTAATTCGGACTGTAAACGACGAACATGACTTGCATCCGATTCAGAAAGTAAATAACTTTTACTCAAACGCTCAATATCTTCTATCAATAAAGCATTATTTTCCTTCATGTGTTGAAGATAAGTAGGAAGTGTTGCTACTAAACCTTCTACTACTTTCTGTGCCGCAATTTCTCTTGTAAAGATATCATAAAGTGCATTAATCTCTTCTTGGATTTGAGTATTTTCGTACTCTGCATTATCCAATTCTAGTTTCGCAATATTCTCATGATTTTTCTTGAGAGCTTCATAAAGCAGTTGGAAACGCGCTTCAATATCTGTCTCAGAAAAATGATAATTAGCATCTAAAAGCTTACGGTAGCCATCTTCTAAATCTTCCAGTTGTTCAGGTAGGTCTTTAGATAATGTTGCTACAATTGCTGGTATACGATCAACAATATGCGTTAAAGCCAAAATATGATTTTCAGCATTATCCAAAATCACAGCAGCTTCTACTGGGTCACCTGACGAATTTAAAGTTACAAACTGAGAAAACTCTGATTGGATATTTTCCAATTGTTTTTCAATTTCAGATAAACCTTGGCCATATTCTTCAGAATGATCAGCAACTCGGTGTTGCAACTCTTCAAACAAGTCCAAGGTATGAAGAACACGTCCACTATTTTTAGACTCTTGTTTCTCCAAATCTGCCAAGGCATTGCGAATTGCCGCAATATCTTCTTCAATCAAGGTAATTTGACTCTCGATTTGATCAATTTGATGACTCGCTTTGAAAAAACGGAATGAGTTATTGTAGCCTTCTGCCTCGAAAAGATTATTTTCGATATCGGCAAAAGAATTAAGAGATAAATCAACCCATTTTTGATTCCATTCACGGAAAGTCACCTGACTTTGTCCAATCAAGTGCATATTTTTTACAGCTTCAACCTCATCATTAACTGGAAGATTGTACAGTTCTTCTTTTTTCTCTTCTAAAATTGCTAGTTTACTTTCATTGCGTTTTCGTACATAGATTGCGATAGCATAAGCAATGACCAATAAAACTGCAACTGCAATTATCAAATAAATTACTAGTCTAGCAGACATATTAAACTCCTTTTTTACTTGAAACAATCGTAATGATTATATCATATTTTTTAGACCAAGGGAACTACTTCTCCCGATTTTTTAGACATCAAGTGTACTATAGACAGCATTTTCTTCGATAAACTCACGACGAGGCTCTACTCGATCCCCCATCAACATATCAAAGATTTTATCTGCTTCTGCAGCATCATCCACAGAAACTCTGGCCATCAAGCGATGTTCCGGATCCATGGTTGTTTCCCACAACTGATGATCATCCATTTCACCTAGCCCCTTATAGCGCTGAATAGTCGGTTTGGTACGACCTTCACTATAACGGGCTAAAGCTTCTTGGAGTTTGATTTCTTGATCTGCACCTGGCTGGATGTATTCTTTAATCTCGCTTCCAACCTTGACACCATAGATTGGTGGTTGGGCAATATAAACATAACCAGCTTCTAGGATTGGTTTCATATAACGATAAATCAAGGTCAAAAGAAGGGTACGAATGTGGGCTCCATCGACATCGGCATCGGTCATCAAAACGAGTTTTTGGTAACGGGCTTTCGAAACATCAAATTCTGC
>CAURTM010000010.1:0-44114 GCA_963527735.1 uncultured Streptococcus sp. | reverse complement strand
AAAAAAGACCCAACCGGGTCTGAAAAAGAGGTCCACCCGGACCCAAACTCGCTCTATCATTTCAAGGCTCGTGAAAAAAAGAGCCGTTGGGGGCTGAAAAAGAGGTCCACCCGGACCCAAAGTCGCTCTCTCATTTCAAAGCTCGTGAAAAAAAGAGCCGTTGGGGGCTGAAAAAGAGGTCCGCCCGGACCCCAACTCGCTCTTTCATTTCAAGGCTCGTGAAAAAAAGACCCAACCGGGTCTTAATTCGCTTTCTTGTTTCCAAGCTCATGAAAAAGAGGTCCACTGGACCCAACTCGCTCTCTCATTTCAAGGCTCGTGAAAAAAAGACCCAACCGGGTCTTTTTTTTAATCTTCGTTTACGAAAGGCATCAAAGCCATTACGCGAGCGCGTTTGATAGCTGTTGTTACTTTACGTTGGTTTTTAGCTGAAGTTCCTGTTACACGACGAGGAAGGATTTTCCCACGTTCTGAAACGAAACGGCTAAGAAGCTCAGTATCTTTGTAATCAACATATTCAATTTTGTTTGCTGCGATGTAATCAACTTTTTTACGGCGTTTGAATCCGCCACGACGTTGTTGAGCCATGTTTTTTCTCCTTTATAATTTTAGTTGTCCATTAGAATGGTAAATCATCATCTGAAATATCCAATGGATTTGTTGCTCCAAATGGATTTTCATCACGTGAAAAGTCTGGTACTGAATTTGTAGGCGCTGAATAGTTTGCAGTTGGTGCAGAATAAGCTCCACCTGTATGACCCTCACGCACACTACGGCTTTCCAACATTTGGAAATTCTCAGCCACGACCTCTGTCACGTAGACACGTTGTCCTTGCTGGTTATCGTAACTACGAGTCTGGATACGACCTGTGATCCCGATAAGTGAGCCTTTTTTAGCCCAGTTAGCAAGATTTTCAGCCTGTTGGCGCCACATAACGACATTGATAAAATCAGCCTCACGTTCGCCATTTTGACTCTTAAATGTACGGTTTACTGCAAGAGTAAAAGTCGCAACTGCTACATTTGATGGGGTATAACGTAACTCAGCGTCACGTGTCATACGCCCTACAAGTACAACATTGTTAATCATAGTTTACCTTCTTACGCGTCAAGTTTGACGATCATGTGACGAAGAATGTCAGCGTTGATTTTTGAAAGACGGTCAAACTCTTTAAGAGCTGCATCGTCATTTGCTTCAACGTTAACGATGTGGTAAAGTCCTTCACGGAAATCTTGGATTTCGTATGCAAGACGACGTTTTTCCCAAGATTTTGATTCAACAACAGTTGCACCGTTGTCAGTCAAAATAGAGTCAAAACGTGCTACCAAAGCGTTTTTAGCTTCTTCTTCAATGTTTGGACGAATGATATAAAGAATTTCGTATTTAGCCATTGATATGTTCCTCCTTTTGGTCTAATGACCCCAAGACTTTGCAAGGGGTAAGTGAGGTTCGCTCACAATAAACTATTATACTAGAAAAAAATTTTTTACGCAAGTAAAAACACCGAAATAAAAAAAGAAGATGACGAATCATCTTCTCAAAAACTATGAGTTTTTAGTCTTCTTTTTTCTTGCGTGCCACAAGACCAAATCCACTCAATACTCCAAGAAGTCCAAGTGCTGCTAGGCTAGCATGATCTTCTGTACCAGTATTTGGCAATTCCTTCTTGTCATGGGCTTCGGCTGTTTCAACAGCTACTGGTTTAGAATCTGTAGAACTTGTCTGAACTGGAGTAGCTACTGGTTTTTCTGGACTTGTAGGAGTCTCTGGAGAGCTTGGTTGCTCTTGATTGATTGGGTTTGTCACTTTCTTATAGTGATGTAGGGTATTTCCTTTAGCATCCGTTGTTGAATGACTAAATTCATATCCTTCCAACTCTATTGGATTGTGTTTTCCTTCTTTATCTGAAGTAATTCGGTTACCATTTTCATCAAGATATTCCGTTACAATCTGAACAGTTGAATCACCATTTTGAGAAATGACTCCTCCACCATTTTGTGATTTAGGTATTACCGTTACTGGTACGTCTACTGTAATAATACGACCATCTGGTAATTTGATTTTCACTTTAACAACTGGTTTTGTTCCTGGTGTTTCTGTTGTTGGAATTTCTCCGACCTCAACAATTTCCCATCCTTCTGGTAGATCTACTTTCTTCTTAACATCTTCTTCGGTAATTGGTGTTCCAACTTCCACTACAATAGGTGTTACTTTCGGTGTTACGATGATTGGTACTTCTACTTCAACAATTTCTCCAGTTGGAACTTTAATCTTCACTTTAACGCTTGGTTTCACTCCAGCAGGAATTGTTGTTGGGATTTCTCCTACTTCAATAATTTCCCATCCTGGTTCTTTTGGAAGATCGATATGTCCTTTCACATCGTCTGGTGTGATTGGAGTTCCTTGTGGTACAACAATTTGTCTTACGTTTGGCGTAACGATGACTGGTACATCGACAGTAATCTTACGATCATCTGGTAATTCAATCTCTACTGGAACGACTGGTTTTGTTCCTGGTGTAGTTGTTGTTGGAATTTCTCCTACTTTTGTTACCTTCCATCCATTTGGTAATTCAATATGTTTCTGAACATCTTCTGGCGTAACTGGTGTTCCTACTGGAACTACTACAGGTGTTCCTTTCGGTGTTACAATTACTGGAATGTTCATCGTTACGCGAATTCCATTTGGTAATTCAATCTCTACTGGGATACTTGGTCTTTCACCTGGAATATCTGTTGTAGGTTTATCACCAATATTGATAACTTTTACTCCTTTTGGAATGTGTTTTTCAACATCCTCAGCAGTAATTGGATCACCTTGTTTTTTAACAATATCTTCAATAGGTGTTACATTCACTGGTACTTCTACCGTAACTACTTTGTCATTTGGTAATGTAATCGTTACTTTTACAGGATCCTTCTTACCAGGCGTTGTTAAGTCTGGAATGTTTTCTACCTTAGTTGTTGCTCCTTCTGGTACTTTTATTTGTTTTAAAATATCCTCTGGAGTCAATTTAACTGTTGTTACTGGTGTTTCAATTGGTGTAATTGGTGTTACATTCACTGGAACTTCGACTGTGATTACTTTTCCATTTGGTAGTTCTACCGTTACTTTAACTGGATCTTTCTTACCTGGGGTTGTTAAGTCTGGAATGTTTTCAACATTCGTTACCTTGCCACCTTCTGGAACTTTAACATATTTAGAAATATCATCTTTTGTTAAAGGTGTATTCGTCACTGGTGTTTCGATTTCCTTAACCGGCGTTACGTTCACTGGAACTTCGACTGTGATTACTTTTCCATTCGGTAATTCAACCGTTACCTTAACGGGGTCTTTCTTACCTGGGGTTGTTAAGTCTGGAACGTTTTCAACATTCGTTACCTTGCCACCTTCTGGAACTTTAACATATTTAGAAATATCATCTTCTGTTAAAGGTGTATTCGTTACTGGGGTCTCGATTTCCTTAACAGGTGTTACATTGACAGGAACTTCGACTGTAGTTGTTTTTCCATTTGGTAAAGTAACAGTAACTTTAACTGGATCTTTCTTACCTGGGGTTGTTAAGTCTGGAATGTTCTCTACATTCGTTACGTTACCACCTTCTGGCACTTTAACATATTTAGAAATATCCTCTTTTGTTAAAGGTGTATTCGTTACTGGGGTTTCGATTGGTTTTGGTTTAGCTTCCACAACTTTAATGGTTGCTGGAACTTCTACTAATACATTACCATTTTTATCTTTTACCACAACTGTAACTGGTTTATCCCCTGGAGTTGTTCCATCATATGGAGTTGTTTGTCCTTCTGGAACTTTGTATTCAAATGTTGAACCTTCTGGATAATCACTTGGAGTAATACTATCTTTTGGTTTTGGCTGATTTTCACCTGTAGCATTAATAGGAATTAATTGTTCTTTTCCTTCCACTACTTTAACCTTAGCTGGTACTTCAACAAGTGTGTCGTCTCCGTCTTTGGCAACAACGACTACATCTTTTTCGCCTGGTGTTGTTGTGTCCACTGGAGTCTTATATCCAAATGTAATTTTATCTGGATATTGTTCAGGATCAATACTCTTAGATGCATCTGGTTGTTTGTTTGATTTATCAACTGGCACATATTGTGTCTTCGATTCAACAACCATTACTTTTGCAGGGACTTTTGCAATGACCTTTTCTCCAATTTTAGCTACTACCACAACATCTTTTTCGCCTGGCGTTGTTGTGTCTACTGGAGTTTCGTAAGTAAACTCTGTATCTTTAGGGAATGCTTTAGGATCAATACTTCCTTCAGCAGAAGGTTGTTTTTTATCCTTGTCTACTGGGACAAATTGTGGATAGCTTTCTACAACACGTACAGTTGCAGGTACTTCTGCAATAGAATTACCCTCTTTATCTTTGACAATGACATTAACTTTGTAATCACCAGGCGTTGTAGTGTTCACTGGAGTATTTGGATCATATTCAAATGTTGAACCTTCTGGGTATTCTGTTTTATCAATACTGTTTTCTGGATTTGGTTGTTTATTGTTTTCATCCACTGGAACAATTTGAGGTACACCTTCAACTACTGTTACTGGCACTTTCACTGTTGTAGTTAATGGTTTATCTTGCCCAGGAACTGTGTACTTAACAGTTACTTCTACTTCAGTATCATCCGTTAATTCAGGGATTGTTACTGGTACTGTATTATCAATTTCAACTGTTACACCTTGAGGTAATTTACCTTTGAATGTTGCATCTTCGATTGCTTTTTTAGCTTTAGCTAATACTTTCTCTTTAGCTTTTTCCTTGTCACTATTTTTAGCAACTAGAATTTCATCAGCTTCTGGTTTTGGTAATACTGTTACTGGAACTTTCACTTGTTCTGGATCTTTAATTCCTTCGTAAGTTACAGGTACCGTTACTTCTTTCTTACCTGGTGTTTTTGTTAGGTCTTCTGGAATTGCAGGATTACCTTTTGTTCCATCAGTTCCTGGTGTTACTGCATCTTGAACAGTTTTAGCTTCTACTGCTTCACCTTCGAAGACTACCAATGGTTTTGGTGTTGAGCTTACTACTGTTACTGGTACATTAATTGTATCTTCTGCTACTACTGTACCTGTTGCGTCTTTATATTGTACTTTTACTGGTACATTACCTTTATCACCATTTGAATCTGTTGCTGGAACAGCATAATTTTGATTTGGAACTAATTCCGCTGTAACTCCTGATGGTAATGTTAGTTTACCTAGGGCAGCTTGTGCTTTTTCTTTGACAGCTGTTGTTAAGTTCTCACCAGTTGTATCTTTTAATGTGATTACTTTTTCTGGTGTAGCTTTTGGCAAGACTGTTACTGGAACTTTTACAATTTCATTTCCGCTTGGATAGGTTACTGTAGTTGGAACAGTTATATCTGTTGCTCCAACTTTTCCTGTTGTTTCTGGTAAATCAGCTTCTGTTGGCGTTTCTACCGTTCCGTCAGTATCTGGTGTTACTGCTTCTTTTACCTTATTCGCATCTGGTTTTGTTCCTTCTACAGTGTAGACTGTTTTTGGTACTGAACCTAATACATTAACCGTAATTTCAGCATCTTTTGTATACGTTTTGCCATCAACTGTATAAGTTACTGGAACTTTAACGATTCCTTTATCCGTTCCTTTTTCTGCAGTCATTGTTGCTAATACTTCTTCAGTAACATCTCCAACAACTACATCTTTAGAACCTTCTGGTAAATTATCTTTAAAATCAGCTGATGTTACTAATTCCGTTGCTTTGGCTTTCGCAGCTTCTTTTACTTTTTCAACAGTTGAGCCTTTTGGTACGTCTACATCACCAGTTGCTTTTGGTAAAACTACTACTGGTACTAAAACTCTTTCCGATAAACTATCATTATTATAGGTTACAGGAATTGGAACTTCCTTAGTTCCTGGTTCTGCTGTAATATTTTCAGATAATAGTGGTTCACCTTTTTTCCCATCTGTACCTGCTGTTACAGCAGCTTTCACTTCATCATCTGTTAATTCATCACCTTCGAGTTTTACAATTTTATTTACTGTTGATCCTACTACCGTTACTGGAACTTCGACTTCTCTCGTTTCAACAACATTATCATTAGCATCTTTGTACTCTACTACCACTTTTGCAGGAGTTTGTACGCCTGTTGTCGTTGTTGCTGGAAGAGTACCTTCTTTTACTTGTTTAATCGATACTTTTATACCTGTTGGGATCTTATCTGTAGCAATTGCTTTAACTGCTTCTTTAGCTTTTTCTTTCACTACAGTTTCTAAATCAGTGCTATCTTTAAGTACCGTTACTCCAGTAGGAGTTACTTTTGGTAAAACTACAACATCTACTGTTGTTTCTACTGGAATTGTTTCTGTTCCTTTTGTATAAGTTACTGTTGCAGGAGTTGGTAATGTTTGACCAGCTTTACCTGAAGTTGCAGGAATATTAGTAATATCATTTTTAGTTGGAGTAAATCCATCTACAGCTGTAGGATTTATCTTCTCTTTTAATTGATCACTTGTTAGAGTGTCATCCTCTACTGTATAAAGTTTACTTGTTGCTTGATTTTTAACAGTAATAACATAAGTCGTTGAAGCAATCGCAGTATTATCACCTTCATTTGTTCCTGTTGCTGTATCTGAATCAGCAGTAACGACATTTCCATTACTATCTTTTACATCTACTTTAACAGTATAATTTCCTGTTTCTGTTAACTTAACAGCTGCAACTTCTGCGACACTATGATATTCTGTTACTTTCCCTGAAGGAGATGTTAACGTTACTTTAGTAACAGTTGTTTCTTTCTTAGTTGGATCTGTTGTTGCATCATCTTCTCTGTCAGTAATTGTTACTGCAGCAGATGCTTGTTTTACTAAATCAACAGTTGCACCTTTTACAGTTGTGTAAGAAGTTGAAGTAACATCTGGAGCATCATTTAATACAGACGCTTTATCTGAACTTTCTGCATGAACTGTATCGACTGTTCCAGTGAAGCCTGATGTAGTTGAAACATTCCATGTCTCTCCATTTTTTGTTGCTGTTACAGTAGAGTTGTCATCTGCTGACCACGTATTTGTACCTTTGTCATATTTAACAGTTACAACCATACCTTTATTGGTATCAGTTGCTGACTCTGCTGAACTATTCGCCGCATTTTCTTTATGATAAGTTGTCAAGGTACGAGATACATCATTAACTGCTGTAACTTTTCCTGTTGCATCTAACGTACGAGTATATTCATAAACATTGAATGTTGTTTCTCCATCTTTGTTTACATCAACATATAAGTCACGTTTTAACCATGTAGTTGTTCCATCACTATTGACAGTTTTCTTTTCAGCAATATCACTAGGCAAATCCCAACGACCTGTTGTTTTATTGAATGTTGCTGTTACATTCTCTCCTAGTTTAGTTTTTAATGTTACTTCTGCTCTTGTAAATGTCGCTGTCACATTTTCACTGCTTGCTGTTACATTAATCGTATCTGTAGCTGCGTTTGCTGTTGCTGTTGGAAGAACTTTTAAGTTAAATGTTTCTCCAACTGTACCGATTTCATCATTAACGTTTACAGCTGTATTAGTTGTTTCTGATACAACCCATTTCCCATTTTTGGCAACAACTTTTGTATTTGTGCCATCTGGTAATGTAATCGTTGCTTCTGAAGCACCTTTTGAAATTGTAATTGGTACTTCTTTATCGTATGCATGAACATTTTTTACAGAAACTGTAGGTGCAATTTTAAAGGTTGCATGAGCATATGCTTCATTTGCATTAGTTACATTATAATCTCTTGCATAAATAGATACGCGGTAAATCCCTGCTTCAGTAGGAGTTCCTTTAAATCCATTTGGATTGTTATCCGTCATATCATTTGAAGCAATTGTGAAACCTACACCAGGAATTTTAGTGTCATTTCCTGTTAATTCTGTAGGATTCCCTGCTCCTGCTCCAGTAGTTCCTGTAATATTCTCTCCAGAAACACCAATAATAGCACGACCAACTGTATCTCTAATAGTCGCTGTACGGTTAAGAGGAGTTCCATTTTCATCTGTTAAATTATAAGAAATATTTCTACCATTAGGTGCACCTGCATGTGATGCCCCAGCATCTTTGTATTCTACTGGTGCTACAAGATTTTCTCCTACTTTTCCTTCCTTAACTGTATCATCGATTTTTAATTCAGGTGGTGTAGTATCTTTCCATGCTGTACCACCGTATCTATGATTATCTAATAGAACTGTTACACTTTTACCAGTAATAGTATTTTTAAACGTTACACTAGCTTTTAATTGTTGATAGTTAAATGGACTACTATGCGTAACAACCCCTTGTATACTATCCGATTGTTTATCATAGACTAATCCACCAGGCATATTTGATACTATAAAATCAGAAACAGTCCAACCTGCCGCTTTTGCTTTTTCTGTTACTTCAATACGTTTACTTGCATCTTTGACGTAAACTTTATCAATTCCTTGTTCATATCCAAGTTTATAAATACTAGAAAGTAGATATTCATAAGGTCCACTTCCATAGTAAGTTGCTGGAACTTGACTTGAAATTCTTGTTCCATCATATCTTATCTTTCCACGCCATAGAGGTGCTTCTTCGATAATTTTTTGAACTTCTTCAGCTGGTAACTTTAATCCATAGTCAATACGAGCCTTTACATCACTCTCTTTACCATCATAAGTCCAGTTAGATGGTCCAGGGCTAGGTCTTGTACCAGCTCTTTGATCAGAGAACACTCTAAACTCTAGCCCTTCAGCATCTGCTTTCTTCTCTGGAGTATTTACTCCTAAATCTCCTTCTCCATCATGGTGACTACCAAATGGCATTGTATAGGTATCCCAACCAGTAAAGTTTTCTCGTGATACTGTACTTGTACTTCCGATAATATCTTTTGCAGTTGGTTTTGCTGGTGTTGTCGGTGTGATGACATCATTTGTAACTGTAGTATTTGCCGATGCCTCTCTAAACCCACTCTCACCTTGTCCAGGAATGACTTTTCCATTACGTGAATCTTGGTTTTTGTTTTCTTTTTCTTCTTTCTTGTCTGCAGTTGCTTTTGGCATACTTTCAACAACGAAAGCTTTACCGTTTACTGCTGATGTAGCTTTTGCTACTTCTTCTTTTGTTGCAGTTTCATTTGCAGCAACAGCTTTTGCATTTGCTAATTCTACTTTTGCAGACTCAATTGCTGAAGCTGTTTTTTCAGTTGATGCTACTTTTTCTAAAGCTGCTTCTATACGAGCAATAGCTGCTTCCAACTTACTTGTATCAGCCTTTGTAGTTGGTGCTGATGGTTGTCCTACCTCAGATGCAGGTGTTGCTGTAGCTGGGGTTGCTGGTTGTTCTACATCAGACGCTAGTTTTTCTAAAGCTGGTGCTGTTGGTTGCTCAGTTGCTGGTGTCGCCACAGTTGATGTAGAAGTTTCAGTTGCTGCTACGGTAGTTGCCGCACCTTGTACCTCTGTCGCTGAAACTGCTCCATTTCCTAAGAACATTAAACCAGCCGCAATCGCTACTGATGCTGCTCCAAAACTATATTTACGAATACCGTAACGAATATACTTTTCCGTTCTAAAATCTTGTTGTTTACCCTTCATTTAGAGTCACAACCTCCTTTATACATATTTTTTTAATATTGAATTGAAATATACAGACAAATAAAAAGCCCCCCCCCCTTAAATTTTTTAGCAATATTAAGAGGTTATCATTGTAAAAAGGGTTGCCCAATAATTATCAATATCACTTAATATTGTATCATGCCACTATTATTAATTCAAGTTTCATGCCTATATATATTTATGGTTTCAATCTAATACTTCCTTGAAGAAAATAGTACATACATCAGTTTTTAAACAATAAGATTAATGTACTAGGATACGAAACTCTATTCTGAACAACTGGTAGTATGTTTCTAGCACAAATTCAATTTTATAAGAAAAGGAAGTAAATATTTTCACGAAAAGCGCATATTATCAAGATTTTGAAAACCTGATAATATTTACTTTCGTTTCTCGACCTTTCCATGAAAAAAACGCCACATGGGCGTTTTCCTATTCTTATGGTTTAATACGGTGCAACATACGTGGGAACGGAATGGCTTCACGGATGTGTTTTGTTCCTGCCGCGAAGGTTACCATACGCTCGATACCGATACCAAATCCACCGTGTGGAACTGTACCGTATTTACGAAGGTCAAGGTAAAATTCATACTCTGTACGGTCCATGCCAAGTTCATCCATCTTAGCAACTAATGCATCATAGTCTTCCTCACGCATAGATCCACCGATGATTTCTCCATATCCTTCTGGTGCAAGCAAGTCTGCACAAAGCACGCGCTCTGGATTTCCAGGAACTGGTTTCATGTAGAAGGCCTTGATGGCTGCTGGATAGTTCATGACAAAGGTTGGCACACCAAAGTGGTTTGAGATCCACGTTTCGTGTGGCGAACCAAAGTCATCACCATGCTCAAGATGCTCATAGTCAGCATCTTCATCATTTTCATGCTCTTGCAAGAGGTCAATAGCTTGATCGTAAGTGATACGTTTAAAGGGCTCTGCAATGTAGCGTTTCAAGAGTTCTGTATCACGTTCCAAGGTTTCCAAGGCTTGAAGCGCACGATCAAGAACACCTTGAAGAAGAGCTTTTACATAAGCTTCTTGCAAGTCAAGCGACTCATCATGTGTCAAGTATGAGTACTCTGCGTCCATCATCCAGAACTCAGTCAAGTGACGACGTGTTTTTGATTTTTCAGCACGGAATACTGGACCAAAGTCAAAGACACGACCAAGAGCCATAGCACCTGCTTCTAGGTAAAGCTGACCTGATTGGCTCAAGTAGGCTGGCGTTCCGAAGTAGTCAGTTTCAAAGAGTTCTGTTGAATCTTCTGCTGCATTTCCTGAAAGAATTGGGCTGTCAAACTTCATGAAACCGTTCTTGTCAAAGAACTCATAAGTTGCATAGATAATAGCATTACGGATTTGCATCACCGCTACTTGCTTACGAGAGCGTAGCCACAAGTGACGGTTGTCCATCAAGAAGTCTGTTCCGTGTTCTTTTGGTGTGATTGGGTAGTCTTGAGATTCACCAATCACTTCGATGTCGGTAATGTCCAACTCATAGCCAAACTTAGAACGTTCGTCTTCTTTGACAATCCCTGTCACATAAACAGACGTTTCTTGGCTCAAGCGTTTGATGACATCAAACTTTTCAACTCCTACTTCTTCACCAAATTTTTCTACAAAGTTTGGTTTAAAGGCTACACCTTGGAAAAAGGCTGTTCCATCACGCAATTGCAAGAAGGCGATTTTCCCTTTTCCTGATTTGTTGGCAACCCAAGCGCCAATCGTCACTTCCTGACCAACATAGTCTTTTACATCAATAATCGTTACACGTTTTGTCATTATTTTTCCTTTTCTTTTTTATTCTTTATGGCAAACCACTTCTATATTGTTCCCATCTGGATCAATCACAAAAGTAGCGTAGTAAATCGGTTGCTCACTGCGATAACCAGGAGCTCCATTGTCTCGCCCACCTGCCTCTAAACCAGCCTCATAACAAGCTTGAACCTCTTCCTTATTTTCTGCTAAGAAAGCAAAGTGAATAGGATCTTGTGCCCCCTGAGCCAGCCAAAAATCTCCATCAGGATGAGGGCTGTTTGGGGCAAGAAAACTGATTAGAGAACTAGTCTTAAAAGCCAATTTATAGCCCAAAGGAGCGAGAAAACTCCTATAAAATCCTTCTGAAATTTGTAAATCCTTTACCTTAATTTCAAAATGATCAATCATTCTCACTACCCATAAATGCTTTCAAGCGTTTAACTGCTTCTTTAAGCGTGTCTAAGTCTGTCGCATAGCTGAGGCGAACATTTTCTGGCGCTCCAAAGCCTGCTCCTGTTATCAAAGCCACTTCAGCTTCTTCTAAGATAGCAGTTGTAAATTCTGTCACATCCGTATAGCCTTTCATCTCCATGGCCTTTTTGACATTTGGGAAGAGGTAGAAGGCCCCTTGCGGTTTGACCACTTCAAATCCAGGCACCTCAGCAAGAAGCGAATAGATGGTATTTAGTCGCTCCTCAAAAGCCTGACGCATGTTTTCTACAGTATCTTGCTCCCCTGATAAAGCCTCAACTGCTGCATACTGGGCTACTGCTGACGGATTCGAAGTTGTTTGACCAGCAATCTTAGACATGGCAGCGATAATGTCTGCTTCTCCAACGGCATAACCAATCCGCCAACCAGTCATAGCATAGGTTTTAGACACACCATTGATGACCACTGTTTGCTTGCGAATTGCTTCCGATAGGCTAGAAATCGGTGTGAATTCATGTCCATTATAGACCAAGCGCCCATAGATATCATCTGCTAGGATGAGAACATCCTTTTCTACAGCCCAGTTTCCGATTGCCAAGAGTTCCTCACGGGTGTAAATCATTCCTGTCGGATTAGATGGTGAATTCAGCACCAAAACCTTGGTCTTGTCTGTGCGAGCTGCTTCTAACTGCTCTACGGTCACCTTAAAGTGATTGTCTTCCTTAGCAGGAACAAAGACTGGCACACCCTCTGCCATCTTAACCTGATCTCCATAGCTGACCCAGTATGGGGTTGGGATGATCACTTCATCACCTGGATTGACCACGGCCATAAAGAAGGTATAGAGAGAATATTTGGCTCCCGCAGCGACTGTCACTTGATTTGGCGCTACAGAATAGCCGTAAAAGCGCTCAAAGTAGGTATTGACCGCTGCTTTGAGCTCTGGTAGGCCTGAGGTTACTGTATAAAAAGAAGCACGCCCATCTTGAATCGATGCAATGGCGGCATCTTGGATATTTTTGGGAGTAGTGAAATCTGGCTCACCCAAGGTTAGAGACAGGATATCTCTTCCCTCAGCCTTCAGCGCTTTGGCACGGGCTCCAGCAGCCAAGGTCACACTTTCTTCCATTTCTAAAACACGGTTGGATAGTTTCATAGGCCCTCCTTATTGACCAATGCTCCTGTTTCAAAATCTACTAGATAAAAATCAGAGCCTGACTTGACTTCCCAGATTGGCTTGTCTTGATAACGGCCAAAGGTAATCTTGTCAATCTCGCCAGCTCCTTTTTCCTTAGAAACAGCTTCTGCTTTTTCTTGTGAAACACCCTGATTTAGCTGATAAACGTAAATCTTATGGTCATCTTTTCCAATCAGGACAGCAAGTGATTCTTGTTTTTTATTACGACCAAGAACGCTGTAATAGGATTCTAAGCCATTGTATAAGTCAACCTGATCAGTCTGCTCTAATCCTGCATACTGCTGAGCTAATTTTTCTCCTTCACTTTTAGCTGTTTGATAAGGTTTCATACTCAGAAACACTAGATACAGAAAGGAAGCACTGATAACCACAAACAAAATCGTCATCCCTAGACCATACTGCCACAGTAGATTATTTTTTGCTTTGTTTTGTCTTTTTTTCACTCGTCTATTTTACCATCTATTAAGCTTTATTACAAGTGAATGCAAGAATACTCTTCGAAAATCAAATTCAAACCACGTCAGCTTTATCTGCAACCTCAAAGCTGTGCTTTGAGCAATCTGCGGCTAGCTTCCTAGTTTGCTCTTTAATTTTCATTGAGTATAAGAAACCAATTCTATTTCTCCCTTCAAAGCAAACCGATTTTTCTTGATTAAAACCGATCAAGAAAAGTAAAGACAGCTCCAAAATCAACCTATTAAAAAACCTGAGCTTGGCACTCAAGTTTTCGTAAATTTTTTTGATCTATGGAATCACTTTATCATCCATTCTTTTAGCCATTTTTCCTAAAAATATAGCCAGTAGAAGGCTAATCATGACTAAAAAGGATCCTAGATAAAGAAATGTTACTACAAAACCTAAATGGTCAATCAACCAGCCTGTCAGTGGAAAAAACACAATCATACTCAGGCTAAACATCATAGAGTAGACACTCAGCATGGTTGCCCTTACTTCACTTGGAAGGCGCTCTTGCAAATCGTTGTCAAAAATCGGCTGAAAAAGAGCATATAGAGCATTACTAATCAAATAAATCAAAATATAGATTAGAGGTGTTCCAAAGTAGGACAGCAGGTAGGTAACTCCAGTCAGCAGGACGAGGACAGGGAAAAGCTTCAAGGCAGCATATTTCTTTCCAATCCTACTCGCTAGATAGACTGCGACGATATTCAAGAGACTACCAAGTAGCATAACTGCTGAAATTTGCCAACCACTTAAATCTGGTAACTGATTTTGATAGTAAAAGTAAAACATGCACATGAGTACTCCGACAATCTGAGACAAAATCATCCAGTTGAACAGCATGGGATTTCGCTTCAACTCATCCTTAACAGTCCAAATAATCTGTTTCATGCTCACACTATCAGCTTTTTCTAGCTTGACACTAGGTTCTTTCAGCATCCAAATCAGGAAAAGAACTATGATAGAAGTGGCAATCATGATATAGTAGGTCAGGTGCAATTGACCATGGACAAAAAATCCCGCCAACACTGTCCCCAAAGACCGAGTTCCTTCTGCTACTCCTGACATAAAACTTGAAATGGATAGATAGCGCTCCTTTAGTCCAGCCTCTACAGACGAGTCATAGACCATTGCTGCGCTTGTTCCCGAATCAAAATTATAAGACAAGGCACTCACCGCCATAGCTAGCGCATAAATCCAAAAATTTCCCTGCCCAGCCAACATGAGAATAGAAGACACAATCCCTGCTATACGACTTAAATAAAGGTTGGTCTTATAGGAATAGCGGTCAGCTAACATTCCAGATGGAATTTCACAGAGAAGACTGGTCGTATGAAAAATACTCTCCAGAAGTCCAATCTGCCAAAGAGACATTCCGTTTTGACTGAGAAAGAGAATCCAAAAACTGGTAATCCCTAAAAATGCAAAAAACTCAACTCCGGCCATCAGGCCAATATTTTTCCGATAATTTCTTATTAACATCTTTTCTCCTTTAACAAGTGTATTATTATTTCTTTTGTCTGTCACTTGTTAATCTTTGCCTTACATGATCTCCACCCCTTTTAGAAGCATTCTTCAATGCCATTATTGTTCCTTTAATGATTTATGAAATAATACCGGAAAATAGCTACTCTGCGGTTTCTATTGCGAGTTTTCTTGTTTATTTTAGCACTTATGTCATCATATTACAAGAGAATGTTAGAATACTCTTCGAAAATCAAATGCATTCCAGTCGCAAGTGATTAGATATTCTACAATTTTATAGTTTTACTTATCTTTGAGCAAATTTCTTGCAAGTCCTTTTCTTTTGTTGTAATATACCTTATAACAACGAGAGGATTCTCGGAAATTTAAGAAAAAGGAGACACATCATGTCTAAAAAAGTATTATTTATCGTCGGATCACTACGTCAAGGTTCTTTCAACCACCAAATGGCTCTCGAAGCTGAGAAAGCACTTGCTGGTAAAGCGGAAGTTAGCTACCTTGATTATTCAGCCCTTCCTCTCTTCAGCCAAGATTTGGAAGTTCCAACACATCCAGCTGTAGCTGCTGCTCGTGAAGCAGTTCTCGCTGCGGATGCTATCTGGATCTTCTCTCCAGTCTACAACTTCTCTATCCCTGGAACAGTGAAGAACTTGCTTGACTGGCTATCTCGTGCCCTTGACTTATCTGATACACGTGGCGCTTCTGCCCTTCAAGACAAGTTTGTCACCGTATCATCTGTAGCCAATGCAGGTCACGATCAACTCTTCGCTATTTACAAAGACCTCTTGCCATTTATCCGTACACAAGTCGTTGGTGATTTCACTGCTGCACGTGTCAATGACTCTGCCTGGGCAGACGGAAAATTGGTTCTTGAAGAAACAGTCCTAAACTCACTTGAAAAACAAGCTCAAGACTTAGTCAATGCTATCAAGTAACTAACATAATAAAAGCGAGCAAGACTACTTTTCTGACACTCAGAAGACTAGCTTGTTCGCTTTTTTCTCATTTATAAACTAAAATAGCTGATGATATGTATTGTCAAATAAAAATATCTTTTCATACTTCCTTAACAAAAACCAATTCCTGTGGCTGTGACAAATCTTCTCGGTAGTTAAATCCTGCAAAGCTTAAGCGACGAGCTTCCTCTACTGTCTGTACTTGATTTTCTATCAGGGCTGTCAGGAAGGCACCACGCGCTTTCTTGGAAATGGTTGAGTGAATCTTCAGCTGACCACCTCTATCCTCCATGAATTTGAAGGTCACCATCTTTTCTCTGATTTCCTTAGAAAATACAGTCTCAAACTCGGATGACAATAGAGAGAAAATCACTTCTTCCTGCTTCAGAGCTTCATCATAAGCTACCTTCCAATGGCTCTTCAAAGTCTTACCAGCGACTTTTAACTTCATCAAAAAGTCCAAACGGTGAGGCGCCATAGGTGACAAGGCTGGAACAACACCGTACAAAGCTGAGGTAATGAAGACATGATTTTCAAGATAGGCTTGTTCTACCTCTGTCAGTTTGTCTCGCTTGATATGGCGATACATGAGCCCATCAAAAAGTTTCAAGGCTGGATAGTGTTGAGCAGTTTGCCTTTTCAAAGCTTGGATATGTTGAAATTCTTCCTCTGCCTTCTCGGCTGAAACTTTGTAAAAACTCTCCAATTGACTAGCAGAATAGAGGGCCAAGGCATCCAGCACGGCCTGACTTTCTGGTTTTAAAGGAGTTGCCTCGATACTTGGCAAGTCTGTGTTCATTTCTTTTGCTGTTGGGATTAAAATTTTCATATTAATAGTGTAGCATATTTTTTAGCCACTACCAAGAAATTCATCTGAAAAACCTCGGTTTGACCGAGGCTTCTCTATTTATTTTGGCCATCCTAACCAAACAGCCACGAGAACAAGGGCTAGGCCAGCTAAGCTTGTTAAGATAGATAAGAATTTATCTTTTTTCTCCTTGAACTGAGAAAAACCTATCTTCAAAGCGAGCAGTCCGAGTAGCATTGAAGCAACCATCACATAAAAACCCATTTGTTTGTCCTCCATTAGTCTTAATTTACCTTATTATAACATACATTTCTTAAATAAACCTTTTTTACTGCACTTTAAAAGTCTTGAGGTAATTGTCTTTTCCTACTTGACCTTCGAAGGTTTTACCATTTTCAAGGTAAGGAAGGTCATCTGATACTGAGGCCTTGACCTTGTATATCTTACCATCAACTTTAAAGAAGTAGACGGTGTCTCCCTTGATAACAGCTGATTTGAGGTCTGCCACCACACCCTTGATACTTTCTGTGGTTTCATTGTCAATTTCAAGGTCGTTTTTATTGGCGTACTTGCTGAGCAGCTCTTCCACTGTCGTTGCTACGATAACATTTTGGTACTCGACTGCGTCTACCAAAGCGTACTCTTTGACCAAGCCTGCATTGTCCTTCAAGCCCATGATGTAGAGAGGCTTGTCATTGAGGTTGATGAGGATTGGGAAGGTTGCCTTGTAGGATTTCTCCTGAACAGCACCTTCGGCTGATTCACGGGCCGATTCTTCAGTCGCAGAAGCCAAGCTGTATTTGGTTATTTCTCCTGTTCGCATATTTTCAAGAATGAAGCCAAGATTACTTTCATCTGCATTGGCCGATGTCACACCTGTGTAGAGATAGATGTCATTGCCGATAGACAAATAATTATATCCCTTGGTAGTCTGGGTCACGTTTTTCTTGGAAATCATAGCATTCCAGAAACCGTCCTTGTACTTGCCGTTGTAGTTGATTTGCTCAATAGTTTCCTCAGCTGGATAAACCCTGTCCACCCATTCTGGAACATCTGACAAGCTGTATTCCTTGGTTTCTCCATTTGTGGCATCCAAGATAATGACTGACACAGGACGAGGAACTGCAAGCCCAAATTGCTTTTGGTAAACCGTTGCTACATAGAAAGGATTGCCCTCATCGTCCACCTCAAAAGATGGAGTTTTGAAGATCTTGGTTGGGTACTTCAAGCGCAAGTGACGCTTGACATCGCGGTTAAAATACTCCGAGTCCGAATACTTGATTGGTGTCTTCAAGTCCACCAAATCCGCATTACCAGTTACCATGTCCACCTTGATATACTCGCCGATTCCCTTGGCTTGATTATTAAACCACTTGATAGGATCTGCGTATTCTAGTGGCGTAACTCGATAAGGTTTCCCATCAATCGTCAGTTGGGTATAGGTGTCTGCCGCTACGTACTGCGACACCTTATCTGTTAGGGAACCCAAGTAGCGGTCACCAATTTTTTCAGCAGTACTTCTATCTAAGATAGGAACCTTACTGGTGTCAGTCTTAGGAAATTCAGTAAATTCTTTTTCCGTAACCGTGACTACATTGGCATAATTTTTAGCCTGAAAAATGCTGGAAGTCACCAAGGAAACCAAGGCTGCCAAGAGAAGAATTCCTCCAATAGAAGCTAAAAGGATTTTCCCTAACCGATTGATTTTGAAACCCTCAAGATTTAAGGCAGCTTCCGCCTTGCCGTGGCGCACATGAACCGTTTTGACCAGATTGATTCCCTTGCCAAAGCCAAATAAGATTGCCACAACCAGCAAATGCCCACAGAGGAAAAAGAGAAATTCCCAGCTGGTCAGGTTAAGAGGCGGTAAAAAGATATACCAGGTCGTTGCGATAAAAATAAGTTCAAAGACTATTCGTTTCATTTGCTTTCCTCCTAAATGATTCGTCCTTCCAAGTGATCCAGTTCATGCTGGCAAATCTGAGCTGGGAAGCCTGTCAAGGTAATGGTCTGTTCCTGCCACTTGCTGTCACGATAGGCAACCCTTATAGTTTCATAACGCCTAGTAGGCCTCACACCTGTCAATGACAAACAGCCTTCTTCTGTCTCATAAGGTCCTTCAGAGGACAGGAGCACTGGGTTAAACATGACCACAGGAACCAAGCCCAGATTAAAAATAATCACGCGCTTCTGTACCCCAATCATATTGGCTGCTAGACCAACACAGGTCTCACGATTTGCTAAGAGCGTATCTTGTAAATCTCTGGCAAGATACAGATCATCCTGACTTGCCGGCTGAGATACCTGAGATAAAAACAAAATATCCTTCACAATTTTCTTTTCCACTTCCTCACACTCCTCTTACTTTTTACTATATTATAGCAATTATAGCACAAAAGCCGATAACTGCAAGCCCTTTCCCTCAACTGTAGCAAAAAGCCATCCGAAGATGACTTTTTTTAAATCGCATTCTTGTCAAAACCGAGTTTACGTTGAACAAACTTAACAATTTCGACGATAATAATCATTGAGAAGCTTCCGCCCATAACGATTCCCCATTGTGACAAGTCTAGTTTGGTTACGTGGAAGATTCCTTCAAGCGGTTCTACGACAATTGTTGCCATGAGAAGGATGAAGGATACCAAGATGGACCAGTTGAAGGTCTTAGACTTGAATGGGCCAACTGTCAAGATGGATTGGTAAACAGACTTGACATTGTAGGCATGGAAGAGCTGAATCAAACCAAGGGTTGCAAAGGCCATAGTAAGGGCATCCGCATGAATGGCATGATTGTCACCCACATGAACTGGGTAAAGAAGGGCAAGACCATAAACACTCATAACAATAGCTGCTTGGAGTACACCTTGATAGATGATAGAACTCAAAACACCACCTGAGAAGAAGCTTGCCTTGCGTCCACGTGGTTTATGGTTCATGACACCAGGCTCAGCTGGCTCAACACCTAGAGCAATAGCTGGGAAAGTATCCGTTACCAAGTTGATCCACAAAAGATGAACTGGCTGCAAGACATCCCAACCAAACAAGGTTGATAGGAAGATGGTTAATACTTCAGCAGTATTGGCAGAAAGTAGATACTGAATAGTCTTTTGAATGTTTGAGAAGACCTTACGTCCTTCTTCAACTGCAACAATGATAGTCGCAAAGTTATCATCTGCAAGAATCATGTCAGAAGCTCCCTTAGAAACCTCTGTACCAGTGATTCCCATACCGATACCGATATCGGCTGTTTTCAGAGCTGGCGCATCATTGACACCGTCACCTGTCATGGCAACGACCTTACCTTGTTTTTGCCAAGCCTTGACGATACGAACCTTGTGTTCTGGAGACACACGGGCATAAACAGAGTATTGACCAACGACTTTTTCAAATTCTTCATCTGACAGTTCATTGAGTTCAGCACCAGTTAAAACGTGGCCTTCTGTATCGTTTGCGTCAATGATTCCCAAACGTTTAGCAATAGCTTCTGCTGTGTCTTGATGGTCACCCGTAATCATGATTGGACGGATTCCAGCTTCCTTAGCTACACGAACAGCCTCAGCAGCTTCAGGACGTTCAGGGTCAATCATTCCAATCAAACCAGTAAAGATTAAATCATTTTCAAGCTCTTCAGAAGTCAGGTTTTCTGGAATGCTATCGATAATCTTATAAGCACCTGCAAGGACACGCAAGGCTTGATGAGCCATTTCAGAGTTGTTTGTGTGAATGAGGTTTGTAACCTTCTCATCAATCGGAGCAATATCCCCAGCCTTATCACGAAGAACACAACGTTTCAAAAGTTGGTCTGGCGCACCTTTAACAGCTACGAGGAAGCGTCCATCTGCAAGTGGATGAACTGTTGACATGAGCTTACGGTTAGAATCAAATGGCAACTCAGCCACACGTGGATATTTCTCTAAGAAACCTTTAACATCGTAACCCTTATCCAAGGCATACTGGATAAAGGCTGTTTCGGTTGGGTCACCAATCAAGTCGCCTTCCACATCGATTTTCGTATCATTTGCCAAAACAACGGAACGAAGTAGGGGCATTTCAAGACCTAGTTCAATGTCATCAGCTGAGTCATGTAGGACTGCATCGTAGAAGACTTTTTCGACGGTCATCTTGTTCATAGTCAGCGTACCAGTCTTATCAGAAGCGATGATTTCGGTTGAACCAAGTGTTTCTACTGCTGGCAATTTACGAACGATAGAGTTTCGTTTGGCCAAAACTTGAGTACCAAGGGCAAGAACAATGGTTACGATAGCAGGAAGCCCCTCTGGAATGGCTGCAACAGCAAGCGCAACAGACGTCATCAACTCACCGAGTGGATTTTTGCCTTGAATGAAAACACCAACGACAAAAGTAACAAGGGCAATAACCAAGATAGCATAGGTCAAGACCTTAGAAAGGTTGTTCAAGTTTTGTTTGAGGGGTGTATCAGTCTCATCAGCGTCTTGAAGCATACCTGCGATATGACCCACTTCAGTGTACATACCTGTATTGACAACAACACCAAGACCACGACCATAAGTCACATTTGAGTTTTGGAAAGCCATATTGACACGGTCACCAATACCAGCATCTGCAGCAAGCTCGACTGTCAAGTCTTTTTCGACTGGCACAGACTCACCTGTCAAGGCTGCTTCTTCGATTTTAAGAGAATTAGCTTCTAGCAAACGTAGGTCCGCTGGTACCACATCACCTGCTTCAAGGGCAACGATATCTCCAGGCACCAATTCTTTTGAATCAATCTCTGCCATGTGGCCATCACGAAGAACGCGAGCAGCTGGACTTGACATAGATTTGAGGGCTTCGATAGCTTCTTCTGCTTTTCCTTCTTGGTAAACACCAAAGGCAGCGTTGATGATAACCACGGCTAGGATGATAATGGCATCTGCGATATCTTCCCCACCAGAAGTCACGACTGACAAGATTGCTGCCGCAACTAGGATGATAATCATCAAATCCTTAAATTGCTCGATAAATTTGACCAGGATTGATCGTTTCTCCCCTTCTTCGAGTTCATTGTGGCCAAATTCTGCAAGGCGCTTTTCCGCCTCACTTGATGACAAACCTTGCTCGGTCGCATCCACAGCCTTCAAGACCTCTTCAGGACTCTGAGTGTAAAACGCTTGGCGTTTTTGTTCTTTTGACATGTGTCTCCTCCTTGACATTGTGTGCAAAACAGACTCTCTTTTCCCTCATCGCATCTTTTCACGACAAACAAAAAGAGACCTGTTAATCATAACAAGTCTCGCTGTTTAAGATAGGGCCGGAAAACATACTTTTCAGTATAAAATTCGGAATGACGACACTATCACAGGTTTCTGCCAGCTACTCCCTTGAGTAGTACTATTATACCAAATTTTGAAAAGTTTTCAAAGAGTAAAAATTGCCTTATTTGAATTTTCCCTTGAAAACCAGTATAATGGTAGAATGCTATGTGACTAGAAAGGAAGTTGAATGAAGCAATCTATCTCAAATCTCAAGTTAGCTGAGCGTGGAGCCATTATCAGTATTTCGACCTATTTGATCTTGTCTGCAGCCAAATTAGCAACTGGTCATCTTCTTCATTCATCCAGTTTGGTAGCCGATGGTTTTAACAACGTCTCGGACATCATTGGAAATGTGGCCCTCTTGATAGGGATTCGGATGGCGCGCCAGCCTGCAGACCGTGACCACCGTTTTGGTCACTGGAAGATTGAGGATTTGGCAAGCTTAATCACTTCCATCATCATGTTTTATGTCGGTTTCGATGTACTTCAGGATACCATTCAAAAAATTCTCAGCCAGGAAGAAACGGTCATTGATCCTCTGGGTGCAACTCTAGGAATTATGTCTGCAGCGATTATGTTTGTGGTTTATCTCTACAACACTCGCCTCAGTAAGAAATCCAACTCCAAGGCACTGAAGGCAGCAGCCAAGGACAATCTTTCTGATGCTGTTACCTCACTTGGCACCACCATTGCCATCCTAGCTAGCAGTTTCAATTATCCCATTGTTGACAAACTGGTTGCCATCATCATCACTTTCTTTATCTTGAAAACTGCCTATGATATCTTTATCGAGTCTTCCTTTAGTCTTTCAGATGGCTTTGACGACCGTCTGCTTGAGGACTATCAAAAGGCTATCATGGAAATTCCCAAAATCAGCAAGGTCAAATCGCAAAGAGGTCGCACCTACGGTAGCAACATCTACCTGGATATCACGCTGGAGATGAATCCTGACTTGTCGGTTTATGAGAGTCATGAAATCGCAGATCAAGTCGAGTCTATGCTGGAGGAACGTTTTGGAATCTTTGATACCGATGTCCATATCGAGCCAGCACCTATCCCTGAGGATGAAGTTTTAGACAATGTCTATAAAAAATTGCTCATGCGCGAACAATTGATTGACCAAGGAAATCAACTGGAAGAACTATTGGCTGACGATTTTGTCTATATTCGCCAAGATGGAGAGCAGATGGATAAAGAGGCCTATAAAGCCGAAAAAGACTTGAATTCCGCTATCAAGGATATTCAGATCACTTCCATCAGTCAGAAGACCAAACTCATCTGCTATGAGTTAGATGGTATTGTCCATACCAGTATCTGGCGTCGCCACGAAACTTGGCAAAATATCTTTCATCAAGAAACCAAAAAAGAATAGAGAAATCCTGTCCATGAGACGGGATTTTTCTATTCTTCTAGCTATCAAAGTCACTTAGATATTCATAGCGTTCGTATTTTTCAAGGAGTGCTTCGTTTTTATCATCCAGTTCTTTTTGGAGAGTAGCCAGTTTGCCAAAGTCAGAGCCGTTGGCCTGCATCTCCTCTTCAATAGCAGCGATACGGTTTTCCAAGGCTTCAATATCGCCTTCAATGCTTGCCCACTCCTGCTTTTCTTGGTAGGTCATGCGTTTCTTGTCTTCACGGACCTTGACCACTTTCTCCTTTTCGGGCTTTTGCACCTGATTGACCAACTCTGTTTCAAAGGCTTTTTCATCAAGGTAATCGGTATAATGACCAAAGAAAGGACGAATCTTGCCATCCTCAAAAGCGAAAATCTTGGTCGCTACCTTATCCAAGAAATAGCGGTCGTGGCTAACTGTCAAAACAGGTCCTGCAAATCCTTGCAAGAAATTCTCCAAAACTGTTAAGGTTGCAATGTCCAAATCATTGGTCGGCTCGTCCAAGAGAAGAACATTTGGTTTTTCAAGGAGCAACTTGAGAAGATAAAGACGTTTTTTCTCTCCCCCAGACAATTTCTCAATCAAGGTTCCATGCGCCGAACGTGGGAAAAGGAACTGCTCCAGCAACTCAGCGATGGAAGTCGTAGGACCACCGCTGGTCTTGACCTGTTCTGCCACTTCCTGCAGGTAATTGATAACACGCTTGCTTTCATCCAAACCCTCAATTTGTTGAGAGAAATAGGCGATACGAACAGTTTCCCCTATCACCACTTGTCCTGCTGTCGGCTCAAGACTACCTGCAATCAGGTTAAGGAGAGTTGATTTCCCAACACCGTTGTCCCCAACGATTCCGATACGGTCTTTGGGCTGCACCAAGAGATTAAAATCTTGCAAAATTGGCTTGTTTTCATAGGCAAAAGAAACATCTTGAAACTCGATGACCTTCTTCCCAATCCGACTGGTTTCAAAGTTCATGGTCAAGTCTGTCTCAGCACTACTGCCTGAAACCTCTTTCTTCAAGTCATGGAAACGATTGATACGAGCCTGCTGCTTGGTCGCACGCGCCTGCGGTTGTCTGCGCATCCAGGCCAATTCTTGTTTGTAGAGTTGTTCTTTTTTGTGGAGAAGAGCCGCGTCGCGCTCATCCTGTTCCGCCTTAAGGCGAACATAGTCCTGATAATTCCCCTGATATTCTGTCAAGCCTGCGCGATCCAACTCGAAAATCCGTGTTGACAAAGCATCCAAGAAATAACGATCGTGGGTAATAAAAAGGACGGTCTTCTTAGAATTTTTCAAAAAGAGGGTCAGCCACTCAATAGTCGCAATATCCAGATGGTTGGTCGGTTCATCCAAAAGCAAAAGGTCGTGATTGCCGAGTAAGACCTGCGCCAACTGGACCCGTCTTCTCAGACCACCTGACAATTCCCCAACAGGAGTAGATAAGTCCTGAATCCCCAGCTTGCTAAGAACCGTCTTGACCTGACTCTCAATTTCCCAAGCTTGGAGAGAGTCCATTTCTGCCATGACACGTTCCAAACGGGCCTGCTTGTCCTCACTATAGTTGAGCATGATCAATTCGTACTCACGAATGAGCTGGATTTCCTTGAGGTCGCTGGAGAGAACCGTATCCAAAACTGTCTTACTATCATCAAAATCAGGGTCCTGAGTCAAGTAACCAATCTGGTAATCATTTTTAGCTGAAAAAGGACTGACATCCCCATCAAAGCCAGAAACACCAGAAAGGACATCCAAAAGGGTAGTCTTTCCAGTCCCATTGACACCAATCAAACCAATTCTGTCTAGGTCATGGATGATAAAGGAAATATCCTTAAAAACGGTCTTGTCACCGACGGATTTACTTAGTTTTTCAACGATAAAATCACTCATTTTTTCTCCCTCAGGTAAGCATGGATGGCTTGACGGTCATTTTCCAATTCTCCATCGACAATGGCATACTCAATCTCTGTTAAAATCTCTCCCAAGTCTGGACCTGGTTGAAAGCCATATTCCTTAATCAAAATGCCACCGTTGATTTGGATTTCTTTCTTATCATGAATGGTCAAACTCTGGTAGGTTTCTGTAATAGCTTGCGGATTGACTGGTTTCCCTTGGGCCTGACGAAGATTTTCAGCCTGTAAAAGCAAATCCAAGTCAAATCGGTAACAATCGCGCTTGCTCAATTCTCCCTTTTCACGCAGAGCCAAAATAGTCAGTAAATCCTGAACTTGCTTAGCAAACTGGCGTGAGGTCTTCCAAGCCTTCAAAAATGGCTGCGCATTTTCAATATCCAAAGCCCACAGTAAAGCTGCCCAGGCTTGCTCTGAAGATTCAAAGGTGAAATCAGTCTCCAAATCAAACAGTCTATTGAGCTTGTCCTGGCTAGCTGCCATATCAGGGAGATAGTCATAAGCTTGACTCTCAATCATGGAAGCCAAGCCCCTTCTCCAAAACGGAGCCAGCAAAAGTTTATCAAACTCAACAAAAGTACGCTCTACAGAAATTTTCTCCAAAAGCGGCGTCAAAGTCTTCATAGCTTTAAAGGTTTCTGGCTCAAGTTCAAAGCCAAGACTAGCCTGAAAACGGAAACCACGCATAATCCGCAAAGCATCTTCGTTGAAACGCTCACTAGCCACTCCAACTGCTCGTAAGACTTGCTTTTCCAAATCTTCTAAACCATGAAACAAGTCAATGATTTCTCCTGTCTCGTCCAAAGCAAAAGCGTTGACTGTAAAATCACGGCGTTTGAGGTCTTCCTCTAGCGATCGAACAAAGGAAACCGCACTTGGTCTACGATAGTCCACATAGACATCCTCTGTCCGAAAGGTGGTTACCTCATACTCCTCATCCCCATCTAAGACCAAGACAGTTCCATGCTCGATTCCGATATCGGCTGTTCGCGGAAAAATCTGCTTGGTCTCTTCTGGATAAGAAGACGTCGCAATATCCACATCGTGGATGGGACGATTGAGGAGGGCATCTCGAACAGATCCCCCAACAAAATAGGCTTCAAAGCCTGCTTCTTTAATTTTTTCTAATACTGGTAAAGCCTTCTGAAATTCAGAAGGCATTTGCGTTAATCTCATAATAAGTGTTCTAATCCATAGACAAGCTCATGACGCTTGACAACTTCTTTAATTCCCAAATTGACCCCTGTCATGAAGGAGCTGCGATCATAGGAGTCATGACGGAGGGTCAATCCTTCTCCCTGATTGCCAAAGATGACTTCCTGATGGGCTACCAAGCCTGGCAAACGAACTGAGTGGATGCGCATACCATCAAAATTAGCACCACGGGCACCTGCAATCAATTCTTCTTCATCAGGCGCACCTTGCTGGATAGACTCTCGAACCTCTGCCATTAACTCAGCTGTTTTAATAGCTGTGCCACTCGGAGCATCCTTTTTCTTGTCATGATGGAGCTCGATAATCTCCACATTTGGGAAATATTTAGCAGCCTGCCTTGCAAATTGCATGAGTAAAACAGCACCCAAGGCAAAATTTGGAGCGATTAAACCACCCAAATTTTGTTCACGAGAAAATGCTTTTAGCTCTGCAATTTCTTCACTTGTGAAACCTGTTGTTCCAACTACTGGAGCAAAGCCATTTTCAAGAGCAAAGCGTGTATTTTCATAGGCAACAGCTGGTGTAGTAAAGTCTACCCAAACATCCGCTTCAAAACCTGCTAAATCAGCCTTATCCTTGAAAACAGGAATACCCTGCCATTCTGACTCAGACTCAAAGGGATCCAAAACTGCTACCAAGTCCAAATCTGGATCAGCCAAGACCATCTGACAAGCAGCTTGGCCCATCTTTCCCTTAAAACCAGCAATAATTACTCGAATACTCATCTCTACTCCTGTCTAAGATACAAAGGACGTTGGCTGCCCATGAAAAATAGGGAATGGTGCTGACTTTCCACGAAAGGCAAGACAGGCATCTTTTTTCAAGAGGCAGGTAGTCCGTGTTCAATTGCTAACTTCTTAACTAGTCTAAAAGTCCCAACTAAATCACTGGAATATAACCCAGAGCAATACTTCCTGCTCCTAGGTGGGTTCCAATGACACTACCAAATGTAGCAAGTGAAACATCCGAACCCAAGCCAGAATCAAGCAAGTGCTGACGCAATTCCTCAGCCTTTTCAGGAGCATTCCCGTGAATGACAATGACCCGATATTGGCCTAAAGCCGTTGTTTCCTTGATAATTTCAATTAAGCGCTTGGTTGCTTTCTTTTCAGTACGAACTTTTTCGTAAACTTCAATCACACCTTGGTCGTTGAAATAGAGGATTGGCTTAATGCTAAGCAAATTGCCCAAAATAGCAGCACCATTTGAAAGACGTCCACCTTTTACCAAATGATCCAAATCATCTACCATGATAAAGGCTGACGTACGGCTGATTTGAATGGCTAGCTTATCCTGAATGCTGGCAAAATCATCGCCCTGGTCACGCCAATTAAAGACGCTTTCAACCATGATACCCAGAGGAGCACTTGTAATCAAAGTGTCTGGAAAGGCAATGGTTAAGCCCTCATAATCATCGACCATGTACTGGATATTTTGGTAAAAACCTGAAATTCCAGAAGATAGGAAAAGCCCCAAGGCATGTGTATAACCTTGTTCTTTGAGCGAAGTTAGAATCTCATCTAACTTGGCAATACTTGGTTGACTAGTCTTAGGCAATTCAGAAGCCTGAGCCATTTTTTGGTAAAATTCCTCAGCAGTCAGATTGATACCTTCGACATACTCCTCACCATCAATATTGACAGGAATATCCAAGACAAATAAATCTTCTCTTTGCAAGGTCTCTGCACTGAGATAGGCAGAGGAATCTGTGATAACAGCTAGTTTCATATTAGAACTCCAAATTGATTCCTGGTAAGTCTAATGCAATTTCAGTTACTTCGTAAGTCAAACGGTTGAGCATATTCAAACTTGGACGAGCCAAAGTTTCCACTTCTTCTTGGCTCAATTCACTTGGTTCATTGACAATACGGCCATCGATATGGTTTACCTGTGAAATGGTTCCACTGATGACAAACTTATCAAATACAATCATAAAGGTCAAGATGACAATCAAGGAAGTCACTTGATTTTCTTGATCATGTTGGAGCAATTGGAAGTTCACATCCACCTTAGTTTCAGGAGCTCCATTTTCATTTTCCCATTCAAAATTACGCGCATCAAAATGATACTGACTAACAAATTCTTGTTCACGTTTAAGATTCATGTCTTTCTCCCTTGGCTACAATATTATAAGCTATTGTACCATAATTTTTTATTTTCATCTAGTTTTCTAGGATTTAGTCAATCCCGATTTCAGCTCGAACTACGTCTGCGATGGTATCAACATAGTAGTCCACTTCTTCTGTTGTAGGAGCTTCTGTCATAACACGCAAAAGGGGCTCTGTTCCACTCGGGCGAACAAGAATACGGCCATTCCCTGCCATTTCTTCTTCCATCTTCTCGATGATTGCCTTGATAGCTGGCACTTCCATAGCCTTTTCCTTCATGGCATTTTCCACTCGGATATTGACTAATTTTTGTGGATAGATGGTTACTTCTGCTGCCAACTCTGACAAGCTCTTACCAGTTTCCTTCATGATTTTTGTCAATTGAACAGCGGATAATTGGCCATCACCTGTTGTATTGTAGTCCATCAAGATGACGTGACCAGACTGTTCACCACCAAGGTTGTAACCTGATTTTCTCATTTCTTCAACAACGTAACGATCGCCAACTGCAGTGACTGCCTTGTTGATACCTTCGCGGTCCAAGGCCTTGTGGAAACCAAGGTTAGACATCACAGTTGTCACAATTGTATTTTGGGCCAATTGTCCTTTTTCAGAAAGGTATTTCCCGATGATGTACATAATCTTGTCACCATCGACGATGTCGCCATTCTCATCGACAGCAATCAAACGGTCACTGTCTCCGTCAAAGGCCAAACCGATAGCTGAGCCACTTTCTTTGACCACTTCTTGAAGGGTTTCTGGGTGGGTTGAACCAACATTAAGATTGATGTTAAGACCGTCTGGTGTTTCCCCTATAACAGTCAACTGAGCACCAAGGTCTGCAAAGATTTGACGGGCACTTGTAGAAGCTGCACCATTGGCCGTATCCAAGGCAACCTTCATTCCATCAAGAGGAGTTCCAGTTGAAACAAGATATCCTTCATACTTACGCAAGCCTTCTGGATAATCTACCAAGGTTCCTAAGCCTTCTGCACTTGGACGAGGAAGAGTATCTTCCTCAGCATCTAGCAAGGCTTCAATTTCTGCTTCTTTTTCGTCATCCAGTTTGAAGCCATCACCACCAAAGAACTTGATTCCATTATCAAGGGCTGGGTTGTGGCTAGCAGAAATCATGACACCGGCACTTGCTCCTTCAGTTTTAACCAAGTAAGCTACTGCTGGTGTTGCCAGAACGCCTAATTTGTATACGTGAATCCCCACAGACAGCAGACCTGCCACCAAGGCAGATTCTAGCATTTCCCCGGAAATACGTGTGTCACGTCCCACAAAAACTTTCGGCGCTTCCGTTTCATGTTGACTGAGAACATAGCCTCCAAAACGTCCTAGTTTAAAGGCCAATTCTGGCGTTAGTTCTACGTTAGCTTCTCCACGGACTCCATCAGTCCCAAAATATTTACCCATTTTTATAAAATCCTTTTTCTATTTTTAATTCGTTTTTGAACTAGTTGCTTTCGTTGACGAAGATGTCTCCGACGAACTGCTTGTGCTTGAACTTGGTGCTACTGGTTTTGTAGTGACCTTCATTGTTGTATCAAACGGAGTAATCACTACTGGTAAGACAACCCCATTGCGGTCGATTGCCTGCAAAGGTACTGAACCACTGTAATTACCTGTTATGCGTTCGCTGGTTGGTAAAAGCGCAATAACTTTGTCAATCTTAGCTAATGTTTCCTGGTCAGTTGTGACCGAAACGCGTTCATTGGACACGGTTACACTATCAAGTTGTAGCTTGGGATCAATCTGGCTTTGGTCAACTTGTGGCACAACAATCATCCCATCTCGCTTAACCTTCTTCCCAACTTTCACTGTAATCTTTTGAGGCGTTGCCACAGCGGTCAATCCACTTGGAAGATTTTCAATATTCAAGGGAACTTCAATCGTTCCAACACTAGCATCTGTCAAATCCGCTGTGACCTTAAACTTACGAGTGCTTTCCTGCATTTCACTGGCCAAGGTCACACGATTGGCACCTGTCAGTACAACTGAAACTTCTGATGCAAATCCACTAATGAAATACTGGTCATCATCATAGTGAATATCGATAGGAACGTTCGTTATTGTATTGGTGTAGGTTTCTGATTTGACCTGCCTTACCGTGTTGTTATTTTGAAAATTAGTCGATGTTGCATAGATGAATAAGACACAAGCAAAAAAGAGAGATGAAATGATATATAGACTATTTTTTCTCATATTTCCAACCTCCTAGCAAACGGTCCTTGAAACTGACTTTTTCCTCAACAGCTGGCAAAAGAATTGCTCGTAGCTCTGCTTCAAATTCTTCAATCGTCAAATCATGCTTGAAAACACCGTTATAGGTAATAGAAATGCCACCTGTTTCCTCTGAGACAATGAAAGTCAAGGCATCGGATACTTCTGATAAACCGATAGCCGCCCGGTGTCTGGTCCCAAATTCCTTGGAAATTCCTGTGCTTTCTGTCAAGGGCAGATAGGCAGAGGTGACTGCAATCCGATTTTCTCTGATAATCACAGCACCATCATGTAGAGGAGTGTTGGGAATAAAAATATTGATGAGGAGTTCTGCCGAAATTTTGGCATCCAAGGGAATTCCTGTCGCGATGTATTCTTGCAAGGTCCGAACTCGTTGGATGGCAACCAGAGCACCAATCTTACGAGGACTCATATATTCAACCGACTTGACAAAGGCACGAATCATTTGCTCCTCTGCACTAATTTGAGCAGTAGAAAAGAAATCTGTCGCCCTTCCCAAGCGTTCCAAACCAGTCCGAATCTCTGGAGAGAAGATAACAACCGCAGCAATAACCCCATAGGTGATAATTTGATTAATCAACCAAGAAATCGTTGTTAAACCAAGGATATTGGCCACGACCTGGGCTAATACAAAAATCAAGACCCCCCGCACCAAAATCATAATCTTGGTACCAGCTATCGCTTTTGTAAAACGATACAAAACATAGGTCACAATCAAAATATCAAACAGATTGATGGCAATACTCCAAGGACTAGAAAACAAGCTAGTCCAATATTGCAGGTTGGATAATTGTTGAAAGTTCATCTGCTGTCTCCTCTCTGTCCAAACACGTTCCTCTCTATTATACCATTTTTCTGGCATTTTTTTCCCTATCCTACTTCATTTTAAATTAAAGAAAAAATATGATAAAATAAACTGATACTCAATGAAAATCAAAGAGCAAACTAGGAAGCTAGCCGCAGGCTGTACTTGAGTACGGTAAGGCGACGCTGACGTGGTTTGAATTTGATTTTCGAAGAGTATGACTAGAAAAAACAAAGGAGAAACCATGTCTCAACTCTATGATATTACCATTGTAGGTGGTGGTCCCGTCGGGCTTTTTGCAGCTTTCTATGCCCACTTACGCCAAGCCAAGGTCCAAATCATCGACTCTCTTCCCCAACTAGGTGGACAACCTGCTATTCTCTACCCTGAAAAGGAAATCCTCGACGTACCAGGTTTCCCAAACCTGACTGGAGAAGAGTTGACTAACCGCTTGATTGAACAACTAAATGGATTTGATACCCCTATCCATCTCAATGAAACAGTTCTTGAGATTAAAAAACAAGAAGAAGGCTTTGTAATTACAACTTCTAAAGGAAGTCACCTGTCTAAAACTGTTATCATCGCTATGGGTGGCGGTGCCTTTAAACCACGTCCGCTGGAACTAGAAGGCGTTGAAGGCTATGAAAATATCCACTACCACGTTTCCAACATCCAGCAATACGCTGGTAAGAAAGTGACGATTCTTGGTGGAGGAGACTCGGCTGTGGATTGGGCTTTGGCTTTTGAAAAAATTGCGCCAACTACCCTTGTTCACCGCAGAGATAATTTCCGTGCCTTGGAGCACAGTGTCCAAGCCTTGCAGGAATCATCTGTGACCATCAAGACACCATTCGTCCCTAGCCAACTCCTTGGAGATGGAAAAACGCTTGACAAGTTAGAAATCACAAAAGTCAAATCTGATGAAACCGAAACGATTGACTTAGACCACCTCTTTGTTAACTATGGTTTCAAATCTTCTGTCGGTAATCTTAAAAACTGGGATCTGGACCTCAACCGCCACAAAATTATCGTCAACAGCAAGCAAGAATCTAGCCAAGCAGGTATCTATGCTATCGGTGACTGCTGCTACTATGACGGAAAAATTGATCTGATTGCGACAGGGCTTGGAGAAGCTCCAACCGCTGTCAATAATGCTATCAACTACATCGACCCAGAGCAAAAAGTACAACCAAAACACTCAACCAGTTTATAAAAAAGAACCACGAGTCACATAGGATTCGTGGTTTTATAGTTCATCTACGATCTGATCAGCTTATACCTTTCCCCTTCTTTTTCAAAAATCAAAAATGTCCTATCAAATTGATAAAGCATGTGAGATAATAACGACGGCACTAACAATACGCCTTGGAAAAGGAGGTATTACAGATGCTAGAACTTCTCAAAATAGTACTTATCGCAGTCATCGAGAATATCATCTCATGGCTGGTGACTCGTTGGTTAGACGATCACTTCGACAAGTAACCTTCCTGGTTAGTGCTATCTAACCCAGAAAAAATCCCCTTGGTATTGCAGTACCGAGGGGATTTCTGATAGCACTAAAATGCTAGAACTTCTCAATTCCTCTTTATTATCTCACATGCTCTGTTCAATTGTCAAGAAAGAGGGGTTTTATATCTTTATAACTCATCGGCTATCTTATTGATTTTTCTGAGTCTGTGGTTGACACCACTTTTGGTCAGAGGGGTGCTGAGGCTATCTGCTAACTGCTGGATAGAGTAGTCTGGGTGCTGAATCCGCAGCTGCGCTACTTCCTGCAAATCCACTGGCAGATTTTCTAAGCCCATGATATCTTTGATTTTACTGATATTGTTGATAGTCTTCATGCTGGCAGAAACTGTCCGAGCGATATTAGCTGTTTCAGCATTATTAGCCCGATTGAGGTCATTACGAGTTTCCCGCAAAATCTTTACTCTCTCAAAATCATCACGCGCCTGCATGGCTCCGATGACTATCAAGAAGTCCATAATATCTTCGGCACGCTGGAGATAAGTCACAGCACCCTTCTTACGCTCAAGCACCTTAGCATCCAGTAAAAACTGCTGGAGAAGGGAGGCAATCCCTTGCGCGTGATCCAAATAGACAGAACTGATTTCCAACTGATACTTGCCTGACTCAGGGTCACGAATGCTTCCATTTGCCAAGAAAGCACCACAGAGATAGGCACGACCTGCTTCCTCGTCTGATAAAATCTCCTCGTCAATACCTGTTTCAAGACCAAAAAAGGAGTCTGCCAAGTGCAAATCACTCAGCAGGTCCTGCACCTTTTCATCTGTAAAAACAGTATAGACTCGATTCTTGCGAAGATTGCTCCGTTGGTGGTGTCGGATTTCCGATTTTATTTCATAAAAATGGAGAAAGGACTCATAGAGGTGCCGAGCCAGTTTGGCATTTTCTGTCACGACTGACAAGGTCAAGCCCGAAGTCGAGAGGCCGATACTGCCAGACATCTTGATAATGGCAGATAATTCATGCCGGCTCAGATGGTGCTGACCTAGGATTTCTTCTTTTACTGCTACTGTGAAACTCATTTTCTCACCTGTATAATGCGCATCAACTCATCCACGATCAAATCCCCATCGTGGAAGGCACCCCCATTTTCCAGACGAAGGAAGTTGGATGAAATCACACGCGGAACTTGTTTACAAAGGCCAGCAAAGTCATGTTCCACCTGGACCAAGTATTCATCAAAACGGTTGGAATTCATGTATTCCTGAGGCACTTTTTCGATATTCACCAAGACAGTATCGATAAAAGGTCGGCCAAGGTGACGATGCAAGACTTCCACGTGGTCGCTATCTGTAAAGTGTTCTGTCTCCCCACGTTGGGTCATAATATTGCAGACATAGGCGATTTCTGCCTTGGTTTCCAAAAGCGCCTGCCCGATTTCCTTAATCACGATATTGGGCAAAATCGAGGTAAAGAGGGAACCAGGTCCGAGGACAATCATGTCACTTTCAAGAATGGTCTGCACTACTCGACGACTAGCCAGAGGCGTATCATCGTTGAGGGTATTGGTCACATAGACATGGTCAATCATGCCTGGATGGTCTGCAATATGGCTCTCTCCAGCCACTTCTGTCCCATCCTGAAAGACTGCATGAAGGGTCAAAGGATGGTCACTGGAAGGATAAATCTTCCCAGTTGTGTGGAAAAATTTGCTCAATAACTGCATGGCATTATAGGTCGAACCCTGCATTTCTGACAGGCCAGCAATGATGAGATTTCCCAATGGATGGCCAGCAAAGGCTCCAGCATCTTCAGAGAAGCGATACTGAAAGACCTTCTCATAAAACTTAGGCATATCCGACATGGCTACAAGGACATTGCGGAGATCACCTGGCGGTGTCAATTGTTGCATATTTTTTCGGAGTTCACCTGATGAACCGCCATCATCCGCCACCGTTACGATAGCAGCGATTTCCACATCTTTTTCCCGCAGACTTTTTAGAATGACGGGGATTCCAGTCCCTCCACCAATCACCGTTATCTTTGGTTTTCTCATGAACGGTTTACCGTTTCCTTTCTTCGGTCTTTGTCGCGATGCCCTTCATTGACAGGCCAAGTCTTGGATAAGTCCTGCGCCAAGCGTTTAGCAAAGGCCACACTACGGTGTTGTCCACCCGTACAGCCCATGGCAATGGTCAAAACAGACTTCCCTTCCTTTTGGTAACTTGGCAAAATCGGCTCAATCAAGGCCAATAAATGTTGATAAAAATCTTCTGACTCAGGATGGTTCATGACATAGTCGTACACTGGCTCATCCACACCAGTTTGGTTTCTCAGTTCTGGTAGGTAGTAGGGATTTGGCAAGAAACGGACATCAAAGACCAGGTCCGCATCAATCGGGATTCCATATTTAAAGCCAAAAGACATGACTTCGATACGGAAAGACTGGGCTTGTTCTTGATCTGAAAACTGCTCTGCAATGGTTTTACGCAGCTCACGCGGAGTAAGTTCAGTCGTATCCACCACATTTTGACTCATATTTTTTAAAGGCGCCAAGAGCTCACGTTCCAGTTTGATACCATCCAAAATCCGTCCATCTGCAGCTAATGGGTGACTCCGTCTGGTTTCCTTGTAACGCGCGACCAATTCCTTATCAGCTGCATCCAAAAAGAGGATTTTAAAATCCAAATCATCTTGATTTTCCAACTCATCCAAAACAGCTTGAATCTCTGAAAAGAAAGAACGGCTGCGCATATCCACCACCAAGGCCAACTTATGGTCGTCTTCCTTTGTTTCCACCAACTGCAAAAACTTAGGCAAGAGAGCTGGCGGCATATTGTCAATAGTAAAATAACCCAAATCTTCGAAGGACTGAATGGCCACAGTTTTCCCTGCACCACTCATCCCTGTCACAATCACCAAGTGAAGTTGTTTCTTTGTCATCTTTTTCTCCTTATATCAAAAGAAGTTTGGCAACACCAAACTTCAACTAGCTTATCCAATCTCTGCGATGACTTCAATTTCGACTTTTACATCACGAGGAAGACGAGCTACCTCCACAGCTGAACGAGCTGGGAATTCCTCTTTAAAGGCCGTTTGGTAAACCTCGTTAAAAGGAACAAAATCGTTCATATCGCTCAAGAAGCAAGTTGTTTTGACAACATGGTCAAAGTCAGTTCCTGCTTCAGCCAAAATAGCACCGATGTTTTTCAAGACTTGTTCTGTCTGTTCTTGGATCGTTTCTCCAACGATTTCCCCAGTTTCAGGAGATAGGGGCACTTGACCGCTAGCAAACAAAAGGTTGCCAACGATTTTTCCTTGAACATAGGGTCCGATAGCCTTTGGGGCCTTATCTGTATGAATTGTTTTTGCCATTTTCTTTTCCTCACAATTTTTCTAAGATTGCATCCCAAGCCTCATCCATCCCTGCCTTGCTGACAGATGAAAAGAGGATGAAGTCGTCACTTGGGTCAAAGTTTAATTTCTTTTTGATTGCTGATTCATGCTTGTTCCATTTACCACGAGGAATCTTGTCCGCCTTGGTCGCCACAATGATGACTGGAATCTCATAATACTTGAGAAATTCGTACATCTGCACATCATCTGCTGACGGGTCATGACGGAGGTCAACTAAACTGACTACCGCACGGAGATTTTCCCGAGTCGTTAGGTACTCCTCAATCATGCGCCCCCACTTTTCACGTTCCTTTTTAGAAACACGGGCATAGCCATAACCAGGCACATCCACAAAGCGCATCTTGTCATCAATGTTAAAGAAGTTCAGGAGCTGAGTTTTACCAGGTTTACCTGATGTTCGGGCTAGATTCTTGCGGTTGAGCATGGTGTTGATAAAGCTAGATTTGCCAACATTGGAACGCCCTGCTAGGGCAATCTCTGGTAGTTCATCCTGCGGATAGTGGGATTTATTAGCTGCACTGAGCAAGATTTCAGCATTGTGTGTATTGATTTCCATAGTCACCTCTAGGCTGTTTCTAGGATTGGTTTATCCGTTCCATCGACAGCTTCTTTTGTGATGCGGACCAATTTCACATTTTCCTGACTCGGCACTTCAAACATGACATCTAACATTGTTTCTTCTATAATCGAGCGAAGACCACGCGCACCCGTTTTGCGTTCGATGGCCTTATTGGCGATTTCTTGAAGGGCTTCGTCGTCAAATTCCAACTCAACATCGTCATAAGATAACAAGGTTTGATATTGTTTGACCAAGGCATTTCTTGGCTCTTTCAAGATACGAACCAAGTCATCCACTGTCAATTGCTCCAGAGCTGCAAAGACAGGCAAGCGTCCAATCAGCTCAGGGATAATACCAAATTTTTGAATATCTTCTGCGATGATTTCTTGCATGTAAGAGCTATTTTCATCAATCGCTTTATTGTTTTGACCAAATCCGATGACTTTTTCACCCAGACGTTGTTTGACGATTTCTTCAATACCATCAAAGGCACCACCCACGATGAAGAGAATATTTTTGGTATCCACTTGAATCATCTCTTGTTGTGGATGTTTACGTCCACCTTGAGGTGGCACGCTAGCAACGGTTCCCTCGATAATCTTGAGAAGGGCTTGTTGCACTCCTTCACCAGAAACATCACGTGTGATAGAGACATTCTCGCTTTTCTTAGCAATCTTGTCAATTTCATCCACGTAGATAATGCCACGCTCTGCACGTTCAATGTTAAAGTCAGCAGCCTGCAAGAGTTTGAGGAGGATATTTTCCACGTCCTCACCCACATAACCAGCCTCAGTAAGAGCTGTTGCATCCGCAATCGCAAAAGGCACATTCAAGCTCTTAGCCAAGGTCTGGGCAAGGAATGTTTTCCCTGAACCAGTTGGGCCAATCATTAAGATGTTTGATTTCTGCAAATCCACATCTTCTGATTCTTCGCGTGTATCGTGAAAATTGATGCGTTTGTAGTGGTTGTAAACAGCTACTGCCAAGGCACGCTTGGCACGATCTTGACCGATTACGTAGTGGTTCAAGATATGGAGGAGTTCGATTGGTTTTGGAACTTCAGACAAGTCTGCCAAGACTTCTTCTGCCAACTCCTCTCGAATGATTTCCTGGGCCAACTCCACACATTCATTACAGATAAAGGCGTTGTTGCCAGCGATTATTTTTTGTACTTCTTCTTGGCTTTTGCCACAAAATGAGCAATAAACCATCATATCATTATTCCTAGTTGTAGGCATGATTTCCTTCCGTTCTATTCTATACTGTCATTCTATCTAAAATAAGGTCATGTAAAAAGCATGGATACTATTGACCAAATTGGTAAAGGCATTTAACCAGAGCAGGACAGAAAGTCCATAGCGCTTTTTACGAAAAGCCTGTGCTCCTGCAAGCAAGCAGACCAAACACAGCATGGCTGTGAAAAAACCAAATATACTACGTTCCATTAGACTTCCTTTCTCTTGCGGTATTGGATGGTAAAATCATAAGGATTTTTCTCATCTTTGGTAAAGGATTTGCTTGAAACTGTCTCAAAAAGAGATAAGTCAAACTCCTCAGGGAAATAGGTATCTCCCTCCACCCGAGCATGAATTTGAGTCACAATAACTTCATCAAGATAGGGTTCAAAAGCCTGAAAAATTTGCTTCCCACCGAGAATATAAAGATTCTTGTCTTGAGCCTGATACCAGTCCAAGACAGACTGGATATCGTGAAAAGTAGCAACCCCGTCTATCTTTTCTTCAGAATTACGCGTCAAAATCAAGGTCTCCCGTTTTGGAAGCAAGCGACGCCCCATTCCATCAAAGGTCACACGCCCCATCAAGATAGCATGATTAAGAGTTGTTTCTTTGAAGTGTTGCAGTTCTGCTGGCAAATGCCAAGGCAGACGATTGTCCTTACCAATCACACCCTCTTCATCCTGGGCCCAAATAGCTACGATTTTCTTAGTCATGCTTCCATCCTTTTCACTGATAGTACTATTTTATCAAAAAACTCAAAAAAAGACTGGTTTGGAATAGCTTACAGAATAGAAAAAAATCTGTAAGATTCATCCTACAGATTTTTATATGATTATTCTATTTCTTACAAACCAGGTGCTTGTCCAAGTTCTGCCGCAATCATCCAAACTGTTTTCTCAAGTTCAGCCTTAGCACCAACAAAGATATCGTTTGTAACATCATCGCCTTCTTCGTCAGTCACATCCAAGGCTTTTTGGAAAAGAGTGATGAGGTAGCGATAAATAGCTAGAACACGTTCCAAGCTTTCTTCAACGTTACGGAATTCTCCTTCTTCTTCTTCGATTTCACTGTGTTGAAGGAACTCTGTCAATGTAGAGAATGGGCTTCCTCCAAGTGTAATCAAGCGCTCGCTGATTTCATCCAATTGACCATCAAGAGCATCCATGTACTCATCCATTTTTGGATGCCATACAAGGAAACCACGACCACGCATGTACCAGTGTACTTGGTGCAAAGCAACGTGGGCTACGTACAAATCAGCTACAGCTTGGTTCAAGACTTCCTTTGTTTTTGCCAATGCTACTGGTGCTGCTTTTGTTAATGATGTTACGTCTTTTACTGCTTCTTTTTTCAATTCTACCATTGTTTTTACCTCATTCATTATTTTTTGTAACCACTTCTTAATGATTACTACCTTAGTATACTACTAATAAAAACCAATAGCAAGCCAAAAGACTCACATGAGAAAAGTTGCAATAGACTGATAATTTAAGAATTCTGTAGAGTTTTTTTGATTCAATTTCATGTCCCTTTTCTTCAGTAAAGCAAAGAAAAAGAGGATGCAATTTTCTTGCACACTCCTTTCTCAAACTTATACTCAATGAAAATCAAAGAGCAAACTAGAAAACTAGCCACAGGTTGCTCAAAATACTGTTTTGAGGTTGCAGATAGAGCTAACGTAGTTTGAAGAGATTTTCGAAGAGTATTATATCTTAATACCAAACGCTGACATCAACACGTCCACGAATTCCTTTTAAGTATTCAGATGAAGTATATTGCCATCCTTTTTCACCTGAATAGTGAGGATTATTCCAATCAAGCGCATCCGTATAGGCTGCAACCCAGTTGACATGTTGTAAAATATCTGGATGATTCAAACGAGTTTGCAAGAGTTGACGATAACTATAAACTTTCACATTTTGATAACCAGCCTGCCTCATTGTTGTCATATACTTGTTGATAATCTTGACCCAAGTTCCAGTATCACTTGGAGCTCTCTTGGTCTTATTTACATATTCCCAGTTCTCAACATCGTAGTAGATAGGATAAGACAGGTTCATCTTGTATTTTTTCAAGAGTTCAATAGTCTGATTGGCATCATTCTCAGCATCGGTCTCATTTTCTGCATAGGTGTAAAGATAGACACCATAAGGAATACCCAAACGATTAAGTTCTTGAATATTATAAGCCAGTTCTTTATCTTCTACACCACTATAACCCAAACGAACAATAACACCATCTACTCCATTATCATCGATGACTTTCTTCCAGTCACTGATACGACCATTGTGCTCGCTAACATCGATAACCTTTTTAACTTGATCAGTCCCAACTTGTTCTTCACGATGGTTAAAGAAATAACGTCTACCATTTCGGTGAACCCAGCCAACATTCAAGTCTTTCTTTTCTTTTAACTCACCTGAGTCAGAAAAAATATAGCGAGCATCATTCATGACTAATTCACCAGTCGCCATAGCACCACTTTCTGTCAAATAGTAGTTACCCTGCCACTCATCTTTAGCCATGTAACCCCACTTCTTGAAATAGTACCACTTTCCGTCTACCTTTTGCCACTCTTGATTAGCATAAGAGCCATCAGACTTGAGATAGAAGTAAGACGAATAGGCTGGATCATAGAGCCATTCATTTTGCATCATGGCACCTTGAGCATTTAGGAAATAACTTCCCTGCCATTGGCTTTTAGCCATATAGCCCCACTTCTTGAAATAGTACCATTTACCTCCAACAGAGTGCCATTCCTGGTTAGCATAAGAACCATCGGACTTCAGGTAAAACCAGTTCTTATAGGCATTATCATAAACCCATTCATTTTTGGCCATATAACCACCTGATTTCAGGTAGTAATTGCCCTGCCACTCGTTTTGAGCATAACGTCCGTCTGACTTAATATAAAACCAAGCCTTATAGTAGTTATCAAAAATCCACTCACTCTTGGCTTTGGAACCATCAGCCTTTACATAATAATCCCCATCCCAGTGGGCAGAAGCATTGGTCTTTACTCCTTCGCTCGTTTGAGTTTTATTAGAAGACTGATTTTGCTCTGAACTACTTGAAACTGTCCTTGCATCCTGCGAAGTTTTTGCTACCTCAGTTTCATTTGCAGCGACTTGGCTAGTTGCCAAGCCTAGTAAAAAGATACTTGCTAATCCAATTTTTCCAATCTTTGTTTTCAATCTTTCCTCTCCTATAAAAAATGGAACAGACATCTGAATGCTGTTCCACCTAGCTTTTGCTACTTACTGATTATTTTACAAAGTCAAGCAATGCCAAGAAGCTTTCAGCTTCAAGTGACGCACCACCTACAAGGGCACCGTCAACGTCTGGGCAAGCCATGTATGAAGCAACGTTTTCAGGTTTAACAGAACCACCGTATTGAACACGAACTTTGTCTGCAACTTCTTGACCAAAGTCAGCAGCTACAACGTCACGAACAACTTTACACATTTTTTGTGCATCGTCTTGTGAAGCTGATTTACCAGTACCGATAGCCCAGATTGGCTCATAAGCGATAACTGATGCAGCAACTTGTTCAGCAGTCAATCCAGCCAATGCAGCAGATACTTGAGCACCTACAAATTCAGCAGCTTTACCAGCTTCGTAAGTTTCAAGTGACTCACCACAACAGATGATTGGAAGCATACCGTTCGCAAAGATTGCTTTTGCTTTTTTGTTGATATCTTCGTCAGTTTCATGGAAGTAGTCACGGCGTTCTGAGTGACCGATAACAACGTAGTCAGTACCGATTTCTTTCAAAACTTGTGGGCTAGTTTCACCAGTGAAAGCACCTGCATTTTCAAAGTAGCAGTTTTGAGCAGCAACTTTAAGGTTTGAACCTTTAGCAGCAGCAAGAACAGCTGTCAAATCAAGAGCTGGAGCAGCGATACCTGCTTCAACAAGGTCTGATGAAGGAAGTTTTGATGCAACTGCTTCAACAAATGCTTTAGCTTCTTCTGGATTTTTGTTCATTTTCCAGTTACCAGCGATAAATGGTTTACGTGACATTTCACATACCTCTTTTTTCAATTTATTTTCTATTTATTTTATCACAATTAAACACAGCTTGCAAATCTTACTCGGATTTCAAGCCTGCTTGCATGGATTAATCCTTCCAAAGATCCATAGCATTTCTGAAATCTGCAGATACCTGTGTCAACTGAGGATTGCTGGCTTCTCTTTCTGCCCTCTTAGCCTCGATTTGAGCCACACTCTTGATTCCTTCATGGCGCCAATTTCTCAAAATGGCCTGGATGTACTTCCAGTTTGGTTTTCCGTTCAAAACAGCTTCACGAAGAGCTTCCTTAATCAAGTCAGCACTGGTCCCATCTTCTTTTAGTGTCTTAGTCAAATCTTCAATCTCAAAAGGCGTCAACAAGCGACCTAATTCCTGCTGGAAGGTTTCTACCAAATCCTTAAGCTGGTTTTGAGGTGTCAACTGGTCTGAACTCGAAGTAGGAGCTCCAAGCAAGTCATCCAAACGTTCCAATGCCAAACTAGCATCAAAAAGCAATTCGATTTCACCATTCAATTCGATCGTTCGATACTGAAGTAGTCCCCTCTCCGTCAGATTGGAAATGGACTGATTAACATCCGAAATTTCCTTGCCAATTCTTTCAGCAATCTGGCTTGGGGACATTTCATCTAGGCCTGTCGTATTTTGCAAATAGAAAAATTGCCAGACCAGAAAATCATCGCTGGAAGGAAAGAGTTCCTTAAAATGCAAGAGCAGGGCACTCGGCAAAACCAAGTTCCCTGATTTAAAAGCGTCTAAATATGTCATAATTCCTCTTATAAATACCCATATGCAGATGCATCATCTTCTATCTTTCTCCAGTCAAAGGGCGTCTCCTGATAGACCGCATAGTTTACCCAGTTACTGAAAAAGAGGGCTGCAGATGAAGACCAACAAAGACAAGGTGCCTGATTGACATCATCATCCTTAAAGTAATTTTCTGGAATATGTGGGTCTAAACCTGCGTCACGATCTCGGAAATACTCTTTTGCCAAGGTATCACGGTCATATTCCAAATGCCCAAAACTATAAATTTCTCGTAAATCACGACTAGCCAAAATCGAAACCCCAACCTGCGGCCCTTCTGATAAAATCTCGAGATTGGTTTTGTTTAAGACCTCTTCCTTAGAAATCTCCGTGTGCCGAGAATGAGGGGAAACGTAGCTATCGTCAAAGCCTCTAAAGAGAAGATGCCCTTCTTTTAAAGTATCCTGAGGATAGATACCTGATAATTTACTGTCCATCTGGTATTTTTCCACCCCATAACGCAGATAAAGACCAGCCTGAGCCCCCCAGCAGATATGAAGGGTCGAATAGACATGGGTCTTGGACCACTCGATTACCTGGCTGAATTCCTCCCAATAGTCCACTTCCTCAAATGGTAAATGCTCAACTGGAGCACCCGTGATAATCATCCCATCAAAATACTCGTCCTTAACTTCAGGAAAAGTTTTATAAAAGGTCTCCATGTGCTCTGAACGAGTTGTCTTAGAACGATGGCTTTCCATATAGAGGAAATCAATATCCAGTTGTAGGGGTGTATTGGCCAAATGGCGCAACAACTGGGTCTCTGTGACCATTTTCTGTGGCATAAGATTTAAAATTAAAATCTTCAAAGGACGGATATCTTGGTGGGCCGCACGTTGATCATCCATGACAAAGATATTCTCTGTCCGTAAAATCTCAACAGCTGGCAATTTTTTATCAATTCGAATCGGCATAACCCTCTCCTAACTGTA
>CAURTM010000009.1:0-44792 GCA_963527735.1 uncultured Streptococcus sp. | reverse complement strand
TTTATCAAGAAACAAAAGAACGTAGCCCACGCCGTGAAACAACACGCGCACTTTACCTAGACATCGATGCCAGCTCAGAACTTGAGGGCCGTATCGCTGCTCGCCAACTTGTCGAAGAAAATCGCCCAGAGTACAATATCGAATATATCGAACTCTTGTCTGACAAATTGCTAGATTACGAAAAAGAAACTGGCGCCTTCGAAATCACGGAGTTCTAATATGGCCTATACTCTTAAACCTGAAGAAGTCGGCGTTTTTGCCATCGGTGGTCTGGGAGAAATCGGGAAAAACACTTACGGAATTGAATACCAAGACGAGATTATCATCGTCGATGCTGGGATTAAATTCCCAGAAGATGACTTGCTGGGTATCGACTATGTTATCCCTGACTACTCTTACATAGTCGACAATATCGACCGCGTCAAGGCTGTTTTGATTACGCACGGACACGAGGACCACATCGGTGGGATTCCATTCCTGCTCAAGCAAGCAAATGTCCCTATCTATGCTGGACCGCTTGCCTTGGCTTTGATCCGTGGAAAACTCGAAGAACACGGCCTCTTGCGCAACGCCAAACTTTACGAAATCAACCACAACACTGAGTTGACCTTTAAAAATCTCAAGGCAACTTTCTTTAGAACGACTCACTCAATTCCAGAGCCTTTGGGGATTGTCATTCATACTCCTCAAGGGAAAATTGTCTGTACAGGTGACTTCAAGTTCGACTTTACTCCAGTTGGAGAACCTGCGGACTTGCACCGTATGGCTGCCCTTGGGGAAGAAGGAGTGCTCTGTCTCCTCTCTGACTCGACAAATGCGGAAGTACCAACCTTTACCAACTCTGAAAAAGTCGTTGGTCAGTCTATCATGAAGATTATCCAAGGCATTGAAGGACGTATCATCTTTGCATCCTTTGCCTCAAATATCTTCCGTCTCCAACAAGCAACAGAAGCTGCTGTTAAGACTGGACGTAAGATTGCGGTCTTTGGTCGCTCTATGGAAAAGGCCATTGTCAACGGAATCGAGCTTGGCTACATCAAAGCTCCTAAGGGAACCTTTATCGAGCCAAATGAAATCAAAGACTACCCTGCAGGCGAGGTTCTAATCCTCTGTACAGGTAGTCAAGGCGAGCCTATGGCAGCCCTCTCTCGTATCGCCAACGGAACCCACCGTCAGGTACAACTCCAACCAGGTGATACCGTTATCTTCTCTTCTAGTCCAATCCCTGGAAATACGACTAGCGTCAACAAGCTGATTAACATCATTTCTGAAGCTGGTGTCGAAGTTATCCACGGTAAAGTGAATAATATCCATACATCTGGACACGGTGGCCAGCAAGAGCAAAAACTCATGCTCCGCTTGATTAAGCCAAAATACTTCATGCCTGTCCACGGTGAATACCGCATGCAAAAAGTCCACGCTGGACTAGCGGTAGATACTGGTGTTGAGAAGGACAATATCTTTATTATGAGCAATGGTGATGTGCTTGCTCTTACTGCTGACTCAGCTCGTATCGCAGGCCATTTCAACGCCCAAGATATCTATGTCGATGGAAATCGTATCGGTGAAATCGGTGCTGCTGTCCTCAAAGATCGTCGCGATCTATCTGAAGACGGTGTCGTTCTAGCAGTCGCAACTGTTGACTTCAAATCGCAGATGATTCTATCTGGCCCAGACATCCTCAGCAGAGGCTTTGTCTACATGAGAGAGTCTGGAGACTTGATTCGCCAAAGCCAGCGTATCCTCTTCAATGCAATTCGTATCGCACTGAAAAACAAGGACGCTAGCGTGCAATCTGTCAATGGTGCCATTGTCAACGCTATTCGCCCCTTCCTTTATGAAAATACAGAACGTGAACCGATTATTATCCCTATGATCCTCACACCAGATGAAGAATAATACTCTTCGAAAATCAAATTCAAACCACGTCAGCTTCGCCTTGCCGTACTCAAGTACAGCCTTCGGCTAACTTCCTAGTTTGCTCTTTGATTTTCATTGAGTACAAGTCAACAAAACAGCCCCGATTTTCGGAGCTGTTTTTCTCTGTGCTTTCTTTTGAGATTAAAACTCAATAAAAATCGAAATCAGACTAGAAGGCTAGGCGAAAGCATAACTTGAGTTAGCTCCCATAGTTCGGGGAACTATGGGAGGCTGTAGATGAATCAAAGCCAAGCTTTGAACTCATTCGTAAGAAGCCGACGACGTATCATTTTGATTTTTGAAGAGTTTTAGAAATACTACGATTTTTACCTTCCAAATACACCATCAAAATAGAAATATCTGCTGGGTTTACTCCCGAAATACGGCTGGCTTGGCCGATGGTTTCTGGATTGATGAGTTTGAACTTCTGACGGGCTTCTGTCGCGATAGAATCAATATCATCCCAATCAATATTGGCTGGAATGCGTTTTTCTTCCATGCGTTTCATCTTGGCAACCTGATCCATGGCTTTGGAAATATAGCCTTCGTACTTGATTTCTGTTTCAATCAATTCGATAATCTTGTCATCCAAGTCCTCTGCAGCTGGTCCGATGAAGGCTACCACATCTTGGTAAGAAACTTCTGGACGGCGAAGGAATTCCTTGGCTGTCACTGCATCGGTCAACGGCTTGAAGCCCATCTCCTCAACCTTGGCATTGGTTTCCTTGACTGGCTTGAGTTTGATGCTGTCTAGGCGCTTCATCTCATTTTCAAATTGATTTTTCTTGATTTCAAAGCGAGCCCAGCGTTCATCATCCACAAGACCAATCTCACGTCCCATCTCAGTCAAACGCATATCAGCATTGTCATGGCGGAGAATGAGGCGATATTCAGCACGACTTGTCAAGAGACGATAGGGTTCAATGGTTCCCTTGGTCACCAAGTCATCAATCATCACCCCGATATAACCGTCACTGCGCTTCAAAATCAACTCAGACTTGCCTTGGACTTTCAAAGCCGCATTGATCCCAGCGATAACCCCTTGGCCTGCTGCCTCTTCGTAACCTGATGTTCCATTTGTTTGACCAGCAGTGAAAAGTCCTGAGATTTTCTTGGTTTCCAGAGTCGCACGCAACTGATGAGGCAAGACCATATCATACTCAATGGCATAACCTGTTCGCATCATCTCTGCATTTTCCAAACCTTTGATAGAATGAACAAGTTCACGTTGCACATCTTCAGGCAGACTGGTTGAAAGTCCTTGGACATAGACTTCCTCAGTATTGCGCCCTTCTGGCTCAAGAAAGAGTTGGTGACGTTCCTTGTCCGCAAAGCGCACAATCTTGTCCTCAATCGACGGACAGTAACGAGGCCCCACTCCCTTGACCACACCTGTAAACATAGGCGCACGGTGGAGGTTATTTTGGATAATCTCATGACTGGTACCATTGGTGTAGGTCAACCAGCATGGCACCTGATCCTTGACATAGTCCTCATCACGTGAGGTATATGAGAAGTGATTAGGCGCTTCGTCTCCTGGCTGAATTTCTGTCACATCGTAATTGATAGAAGAAGCCTTGACACGTGGAGGGGTTCCCGTCTTGAAACGACCAATTTCGAGTCCCAGTTCCTTGAGATTGTCAGCTAGGTTAATCGAAGCTAGGCTGTGGTTAGGACCTGATGAATACTTAAGGTCTCCAATGATAATTTCCCCACGGAGGGCTGTTCCTGTCGTCACGATAACAGCCTTGGCAGCATACTCTTGATGGGTAGCTGTACGCACACCGACAACCTTGCCATCTTCCACCAAAATCTCATCAATCATAGTTTGACGAAGGGTCAGATTTTCTTGATTTTCAACTGTCTTGCGCATCTCCTTAGAGTAAAGCTCCTTGTCAGCCTGCGCACGAAGGGCACGGACAGCTGGCCCCTTCCCTGTGTTGAGCATCTTCATCTGGATGTAAGTCTTGTCAATGGTTTTAGCCATCTCGCCACCGAGGGCATCAACTTCACGCACGACAATTCCCTTGGCAGAACCACCGATAGAGGGATTACAAGGCATGAAAGCCAGCATTTCAATGTTGATAGTCGCAAGCAAGACCTTGCAACCCATACGGCTAGCTGCTAGAGATGCTTCTACCCCAGCGTGTCCCGCACCGATTACAATAATATCGTATTCTTCAGTAAAATTATATGTCATTTCTTAACCTTTCAAAAATTTCTCGCAAATAAGGAACTAACTTCTCCTCCTCTAGAGCTTGATCCATAGTAACCCATTTAAAGTGTGTATGCTCTTCAGGATCTAATCTGATAATCGGCTTCTCCCCAATCCACTCTGCTTTATAAACTAAGCGAGTAAAGACCGTATCCTTAGAGGTATCCAGTTGACTATCTTCGTGAAGAAGTTTGAGCGAACTGCTATCTAGCCTAACTCCCGCTTCTTCAATGCATTCTCTAAGAGCACCATCTCGCGGAAGTTCACCCTTTTCAACCCCGCCACCAGGAATATCCCAGTAAGTTGGATAAACGTTGGGTTCTCCTCTTTTAATTTCCGAACGCTGAATGAGCAAATAATCATCACCACTATGAACAAGTACATGGGCAATAAGCTTAACCATCATTTTCTCTCCTATTCCTCAAGATGAATGTGTCTTAGTTGGCCACCCCAATCTGGCAGGGCTGTTTTTAGAAAGGCTGGAACCAACTGGAAATCCTCAAGTTTATCCAAATCAATCCACTCACAGGGCTGCCTTTTCTCATCTTCCTGCATGGTCAATGGGGCATCCTCAAGCAAGTCCACCAGATAATGAAACTCGATGTTGTGCCAATAGACACCATCTTCTTCAAAACGATTTTCAACCACGAAAGCTAGTTGCCCAGCTTGAGCTTCGACACCCAGTTCTTCCCTCACTTCACGGACTACCGCTTCTTCCGTGCTTTCATTGACTTGAATCGCACCGCCAATAGTGTAATACTTGCCCTTATCTTTGGTAACTAGGAGCTTGCCATTTTGGACAATCAAAGCTGTCGCCCGAACACCAAAAACCGTATTTCCTACTCTTGTCCGAAAGTCTTGTTGAGTCATTCTTATCCTTTCCCTTAAACGACACAAAAACAGTCAAAACTCCAAAGAAGTGCAGGACAAAAAAGCCTGCAACATCCATGAGCTTTGACCATCATTTCTATTGCTGTTATTATTGTAGCAAATTGAGAAAATTTGTCAATCTAAATGTACTGACAAACTTGTCCATCGCGGTAAGCATTGTCAATCAAACCGCCACCTAGACACTCTTCGCCATCGTAAAAGACAACTGCCTGTCCTGGTGTGATGGCGCGTTGCGGTTCTGCAAAGATGACCTCTGCCTTATCTCCTTTGACATGGACGGTCACCTTAGAATCAGGCTGACGGTAGCGGAATTTTGCTGTGCATTCTAGCGTAAATTCCTCTGGCATCTCACGAGTAAAGTGGACTTGGCTAGCCTCTAGGCTGGTTGACATGAGCGAATCATGGTAGAAACCTTGGCCTACATAGAGAATATTCTTGCTTAGGTCTTTTCCGACAACGAACCAAGGGGCATTGTCACCACCGTGTTGCCCACCGATACCGAGACCGCCACGCTGACCAATCGTATAGTACATCAGACCTGCATGCTCGCCCATATCGCGACCATCCACAGTCATCATGCGACCAGGCTGAGCTGGCAGGTAGTTGCTGAGGAAGTTTTTAAAGTTCTTTTCTCCGATAAAGCAAATCCCTGTCGAGTCTTTCTTCTTAGCAGTCGCAAGGCCTGCTTCTTCTGCTAGTCTGCGAACTTCAGGCTTTTCCAAATGTCCCAGTGGGAACATGGTTTTTTGAAGTTGTTCTTGCGAAAGCTGGCTGAGGAAATAGGTCTGGTCCTTGCCATTGTCCACGCCACGAAGCATGTGAACAATGCCATCCTCATCACGCGCCACTCGGGCATAATGCCCAGTCGCTACATAGTCTGCCCCCAAGGTCATGGCATAGTCCAAAAAGGCCTTAAACTTGATTTCCTTGTTGCACATAACATCTGGATTTGGCGTGCGCCCTGCACGGTATTCCGCTAGGAAATACTCAAAAACGCGGTCCCAGTACTCTTTTTCAAAATTGACAGAGTAGTAGGGAATGCCAATCTGGTCTGCCACCGCAGCCACATCCTTGTAATCTTCGGTCGCCGTACAGACGCCGTTTTCATCTGTGTCATCCCAGTTCTTCATGAAGATACCGATCACATCGTAGCCCTGCTCCTTGAGAAGAAGAGCCGTCACCGACGAATCAACACCACCACTCATCCCCACAACAACACGTGTTTTAGAGTTATCACTCATGGTAAGTCTCCCATCTATTCGTTTATTCACGATTGAAGGTCGTGTGTGCTTAACGATTGAAGGTCGCTTGAGCAGTATTCATTATAACATGCTTGGTTAGAGAAGACAAGAAAGAGGCTGATAATCTGCCAACCTCTTATTCTAAACCTATCAATCTAGCACTTTCTAGCTTCATTCGCTCTCTTAGCGACTGCAATTTGGTATTTCACTTGGTCAAATCCTGTACCTCCCAAGGAATTTCTTCTTTGAACAGCAGTTTTAGGTTGCAAGTAGACATAGATATCCTCGGCAATGAGGGAATGATAGGTTTGCAATTCCTCCAGACTCCAATTTTGAATATTTTTAACAGACTTGATAGAGTCTAACACTAATCTTCCCACAACCTCATGAGCTTCTCTAAATGGCAAGCCTTTCCCTGCCAAATAATCTGCCAACTCAGTCGCATTTGAAAAGTCCTTCTCTGTAGACTCTTGCATTTTTTCCTTGTTTACCTGCAAGCTGGATAACATACCTGCCAATACATCGAGGGAATTTAAAATCGTTTCGACCGTGTCAAACATTCCTTCCTTATCCTCTTGCAAATCCTTATTATAAGCTAAAGGCAAGGACTTCATGACTGTCAATAGCCCAAACAGATTCCCATAAACTCTGCCAGTCTTTCCTCGAATCAACTCAGCCATATCTGGATTTTTCTTTTGGGGCATAATAGAGGAACCTGTTGTAAACGTATCTGACAAGGTAATGAATTGGTACTCAAAGCTACACCAATTGATCATTTCTTCGCAAAAACGGCTCATGTGCATCATGAGTATGCTGGCATTGGATAGAAATTCTAAGATAAAATCGCGGTCACTAACAGCATCCAAAGAATTTGTATAAGGTTGCTTAAACTCTAACAAATCGCTAGAAAATTGGCGATCAATGGGGAAAGTCGTCCCTGCCAAAGCTGCTGCACCTAGAGGGCATAGGTCTGTATGCTTCTGGTTAAATTCAAAACGTTCACTGTCTCTTTGAAACATATTGTAGTAAGCCATCAGGTGGTGGGCAAAACTAATAGGCTGGGCATGTTGCAGATGGGTATAGCCCGGCATGATCGTCTCCACATGATTTTCCGCCAAGTCTAATAAAACACCCTTGAGATGAGCCAGTTTATCTAGGACATGGCCTAGTTGCTCCTTGAGATACAAGTGCATATCTGTCGCAACTTGGTCATTTCGAGAACGAGCCGTATGTAGCTTCCCTGCAAGGGGACCAATTTTTTCTGTCAGCAACACTTCCATATTCATATGAATATCTTCGTTTGCGATATCAAAGTCAAGTTGGCCTGCCTCTAGCTCTTCTAAAAGCTCTTTCAACCCTTCTTGAATCTTTTCTGACTCCTTCAAACTCAAAATGCCCGTCTGACCCAACATCTGAACGTGGGCTAAAGAACCAATCACATCAAATTTAGCTAATTTCTGGTCAAAAGATATACTCGCACCAAAGCGCTCTACCCAGTCTTCGACAGTACCTTCAAAGCGACCACCCCATAATTTTGTATTCTTAGCCATATCACATCCACCTCTCTATCCAATCGTCCTATTTGGCGCTTTTTTGAACCTCAGAATGAACCTTGGTTGGAAGTCCCCATAACTTAATAAAGCCAACAGCCGCATCTTGGTCAAAGGTATCTGCACTAGTATAAGTCGCCAAATTTTCATCGTAAAGAGAATTTGGTGATTTCCGAGCCACGACCTGAGCGCTCCCCTTATACAGTTTGACTTTTGCAGTCCCATTGACAACTTTTTGTGTCTCTTTAATATAAGCAATCAAGGCTTGTGTAGCTGGACTAAACCACAAAGCATTATAAATGAGATTTGATAATTCATTTTCTATGATTGGTTTAAAATGAGCCACTTCTCTCACAAGCGTCAAATCCTCAATTTCCTTATGAGCTGTCAGCAAGGTCACTGCCCCTGGGCATTCATAGATTTCTCTTGATTTAATCCCAACCAAACGATTTTCCACGTGGTCAATCCGTCCGACCCCATGTTTTCCAGCTATTTCATTGAGTTTTTGAATCAAATCTGCCAATTTTAGCCCTTCTCCATTGAGGGAAACAGGGACACCTTCACTAAACTCAATCTCAATGTATTCTGGGGTATCTGGAGCTTGCTCTGGAGAAGTTGTGATGCCAAAGGCTTCTTCTGGAGCCTGATTCCATGGATTTTCCAAAATACCACACTCATTGGCACGTCCCCAAAGATTTTGGTCGACAGAGTAGGGATTGTCAAGGTCAGCAGGAACAGGTACCCCATTTTCCTTAGCATAATGAATTTCTTCCTCCCGAGACCATTTCCATTCACGAACTGGCGCAATTACTTTTAAATTGGGATCCAAGGCTGCAATCGATACTTCAAAACGCACTTGGTCATTCCCCTTACCTGTACAACCATGAGCAATTGTAGTCGCTCCTGTCTGATGCGCTATTTCAACCAATTTTTTAGAAATAAGAGGGCGGCTCAAGGCAGATACCAAGGGGTACTTTTGTTCATAGTAGGCATGTGACTGGAGAGCCACTAGCACATAATCTGTAGCAAATTCGTCCTTAACATCAATGACATAAGATTCGACTGCCCCAACCTTAAGAGCCTTATCATGGATGAAATCTAAGTCTTTCCCTTCACCCACATCCATACAAACTGCAACAACATCATAGTCTTTCTTTAACCAGGTAATAGCAACTGATGTGTCCAAACCGCCAGAATAGGCCAAAATTACTTTTTCTTTACTCATATTCTTTTCCTTCTTTCTATTTTTCAATGGATGCTTTAAAGGCATCCTCAATGAGTTTGTCTAATTCCCCAGACTCCTTCAACTTTTGAATGGTTTTATCGACTGCCTCTTTCAATTCCTTACTATCTTTTTTCATGGCGACCGCGTAGGAATCATCTTGCTCTTTTTCAAAATTGAGGTCTGCGATTGCTAAATCAGGATTATTTTCCACAAATCCCTTGGCAACAGGTTCTTCAAAGATAACGGCATCCACTTGCCCTGATTTTAAATCTGTGATTAAATTCCCATTTTTAGGCAGAGATACGAGGGAAGAATTTTGTAGCAAATCTTTCGCCATCGTTTCTTGAATCGAACCTTTCTGCGCTCCGACCTTTTTCTGCGCCAAGTCGTTTACAGACTGATAAGTGGCTAAATCAGATTTTTTGACAATGAGCTTATTTTTTGCAGTATAGTAGGGAATGGAAAAGTCAAACACCTTGCTCCGTTCATCTGTCTTAGAAACACCAGATATGGCAAGGTCAGCTTTTCCTGATTGAACACTAGCCAATACATTGTCAAAACTCATGGGAGATAGTTCCAATTCAACACCTAGTTCTGTTGCGATAGCCTTGGCTAATTCGATATCTGAACCCACAATCTGATTTTTCCCATCAACCACTTTTTGATATTCAAATGGAGCAAAATCTGGATTGAGGGCTACAACCAATTTTCCTTTGGACTTGATGGCTTCAATTCCAGCCGATTGATTGTTACTACAAGCAAATAGTAGGGGGAGCATCACTAAACCAAACATCGTCATCAACACCTTCTTCATCTTATTCATAACAAAGCCTCCTTTATGTTTATTCTTTTTGGTTGTATAAATAATACTCCTATCCTCATCGTTTGTCAAGCCTAAATTGAAAATTTTTTCAATTTGAAACAAAAAAACCTAGAAATACTACATAAAAATGTCATTTCTAGGCGTATTTATGCTGTTTCTCTCTGGAAAACATGAGTATTCAGCCAGTCAAAAGAAGCCGAACGAACTCATTTCCCCTCGCCCAATTCAATGATACGATGACATTGTTGGGCTACATAAGCATCGTGGGTCACAATAATAACTGTTTTCCCCTCGCGATTCATCTCTAAGAGAAACTTCAAGACCAAATCTCTATTTTCAGGATCCAGAGAACCTGTTGGTTCATCGGCTAAAATCAGCTGGCTGGGTTTTAAGATGGCTCTAGCAACTGCAATTCGTTGTTGTTCACCACCAGACAACTCGGAGACCTTTTGATGCAAAGTAGCTGACAAACCTACTCTCTCTAAAATCTCTTCCACCTTTTTGAGCTTGTCTTTCTTAGACAATTTCACATATTTCAGTGCCAGCATAAGATTGTACTCGACCGTTTCATCATCAATCAGGGCAAAATTTTGAAACAGATAAGAGATATGTTCACGGATTATTGTTTGTGATTTAGCAGAATTGACCGCTAGATTTGTCTGACCAAAAATCTCATACCGTCCGCTATAATCACCATCTATCAAACCTAATAAATTTAACAAGGTCGACTTACCACTGCCACTTTTTCCAACAATGGCTACCAAATCCCCCTGATCAATCCTGAGAGACAAGTTATCCAAAATCACTTTTCCCCCAATGGTTTTGGTAATATTTTTCAACTCAATCATAAGATGCCCCCTTTCAATAACTCTGCTAGACTTCTTTTCTCCATCCTAGAAGCCAAGGCTAGCACAAATAGTATATCCAAACATGTAAAGCCTGCAAACAGTAGAAGTGGCAGGAGCGCATGGGCAAAGAAAATCAAGACTAGAAGAGGGAGACTATAGCCCAGCAAGAGCAGAACTAAGAGAGGACGGTAGCGATCGACCAGTTTCCACCCCATAAACTTCTTGGTAATGATATTCCTGCGCTTCAACAAGAAAGTGGTAACGAGTAAAAAGTAGGAGACAATCATACTGAGAAGAGCAAATAAGGCAAACAGAACGTTAAAATTACGAACAGCATCTCTATAAGAATCCACTTTCTCTTGTTGAATGGCTTGAATAGATGAAAATTTTAAATAATTTCCATCTGACAATTTCTCAACTAACTCTGTAATCTCTTTTTGATGTTGAACCGTATTTTCAATTTTAATCGGATTATTTAAGCCAGTTGTTGACAGGGAGGCTTTCTCATCCCACATCATATCAGAATCATTGACCAAGCTAATAATTGGATTGGAGAGATTTTCCTTTCGCTTATCACTATATGGGAAAAATGACCAATCTCCTTCATAATAGGCAATCTCGACATCCATCTCCTCTATCGTTCGTTTTTGCTGCTCTTCATACTTCATCGAATGAAAGGCAATTAACTTCCCCAAGAGCTGATTTTTATCTTCTTCACCTTTCGTACTTGCTGGCATCAAAATAACTTTTTTAATACCGGTATCTGGTAGCTTGAATCCCTTGCTCTTTAGAAAATTGCGATTGGCATAGTAAACATCCACCGTATCTGTTAACTGATATTGCTGAATCTGTTCTGATTGGACAAAATTTTTTACAGGAAGACTGCTACTCTGCACATAGCCCGCCTGCGTTTTTTCTACCAAATCCTGATAAAATCGATAGAAATAATCTGTAGATTTCCCTGACCCTGCTAGCTCTTCTTGCCACAGATTATCATTGAGTTTGAAGGTTTCTAAGGTCAGGTAATTACCTTGACTTACCCACTGTTGCTGATAAGCAAGTTCTTTGTTTTCTTGTTCTAGACTTCTGCCTACCCCAATCAGTAAGGCCGTCAGTAAAATAGTTGTCCCTATTTTCATCACATAATTGAAGATGAGACCAAGTTTGACAGATGAAAAACCTTTCAACATGGAGCTGACTGTCATTTTCTGAATCATCAGGTAGGTCAGCCAACTGATGAACAAATACAACTGTAAAAGCAGAAATTGGGATAAGAGTAAACTTGGGAACAGAAGTTTTGGTCTGTAGTCCAGCACTAAAAATAGTCCCAAATCAATGATAAGACTTCCACCCAAGAGAAGATAAAAATTAGTCTTTACAAAACCAGCTAAAATCGCCCTGCTTTGAAAACCAAGTAACTTTTGAACCCCCACTCGTTTCATCTCCATCATCGGCTGATAAACTGTTACTAACACAAGAAGTAAAATAGCCAAGACAAAAACAATGGCAGATAAAAGCAAATCTCGATTTATGACTTCCACTGCACTTTTATAGGTAGGCTCTAGCAAGGTAGCCTGGTCTATCTTGAAAAAATCGCTCCATTTCTGTACAATCCTATCCTTATCCATCTCTTGTGTAGAAGTTATCGTATAGCGACCATTTAAACTACGAGATGTATCCTTGATATAGGTTTGAAAAGTCATAAGCTGAATAGGATTGGCTTTTAGAAAGGTCGGAATCGTACCAAGTTTATTAGAAATTTCTTTATTACTGTAGACTCCTTCACCATCTGTGGTAAAATCGAGAGAAGAAATCCCAAACTCTTGGTAGGGGAAGGTATCTTTATCAAAAACACCAGACTTTATTACCTCATCACCACTGTCTGTTTTGATGATGGAGACCTTGTACTCCTTTGATACATCCTCAAAAAATCGAAGAACAGACGCTGCAGGTTCGTTAATATCTTTCAAATACAAATCCAAAGAATCTACAGTCTTACCCATCTCCTGAATCCGCACTATTTCTCGTGTAACATTTACATTCAGGACAAAAAACGTAGTACACAGCAAGAGCAGGAGCATACAAAGATGACTGATTTTTTTCATAGAGATACCTCCCGTGAAGAGACGAAACTGGAAAAAAACTAACTTTCCAATAAAGCCACACAGTGATTCTCTCAGCTTAATTGTGTTCAAGGCTGAAAACACTGTGTGGTTTTTGAATGTTTAGAGGTTAGTTTTTTGAGCAATCGTCTATCAAAATGTCCGTTTATCTGTCAATAATCCGAGAAAATCTTGTCGTTTCAAGTCGGAGAAATGTTTGGTAGAAAGACTTCCTTTTTGAAGTCCATCATCTCTAACCTGCAAATAATAGCTATGTTGGCTTGTTTTAATTGTCAAAAAATCGCCAAATATAAAAACTCTTTTCCAGTTGCGAATCTCAAATTCTTTCATCTCTGATTTTGGAATGCGGATAAGTCCTTGTCGCAAATCACGATGATGCTCACTTGTGAAAGTCATCCCATTCCCAAGATTTCTTATCAGTAGTTCATCTGGAGTCACCATCACCAGCGCTATTTTAGTTAAGAAAATTTCAACTGTTGGTGGTAAAATCGCCAAATTAAACCAAGGATGTAGGTAGCGATAAGCTAAGAAATAGTTAGGTTCCTCACCCAATCCTAGTTGTTTATATAAGGTCTTGACTTCACTGTCTAACCTCGCTTCAAAAGACACATCCGAATGCTCTTCTTCCTTCTTCTGATTAAAATAACGCATCCAGACTAGAAAACCTATAAAGACTATAATAAATATTCCTGATAAGAGATATTTTACATTGTAGTTCATCACTTAACCTCCTGATTCACGACTTAATCTAACCAACATAGGGTAGGGATAACTTATATCATAGTATATTGAAATTAGAACAAGACGTATTGCTTTTTAGAGAATAGCTAAAAAGCAATACGAATATCTTAATTATGTTGTCTCTTCCTAATTCAATCTACTATAAAATACTTTTCCTACTATATGCGAACTAAGTTCCCCAACAAGAGATAGCATTTAATGCTACTCCTGCTACAACAACAGCTACATTAAATTTAGCTAATTGAGATGGTTTTAATACAGATTTAGCAATACGTCTTATTATATTAACCGCTTCTCCATAATTTTGAGATACCAAAGCATTTGTTAATAGTTCTATCATATTTCTACCTTGCAGTGCATCCCATATAATTCCACCAAATGGTACGGAATTTATGACTACACAAGCCGCATATGCTCCTAAATCACGAGTCATACTTGGCAATACATAATTTTCAAAAATAAACTTCCCTTCTAAGCCGATATCTCCTGGTAGTTCTGCCCTTGCTTTTAAAGCATAGAAATCAGTTATAACGTATCTCTTTGTAGCCAAATCAACATGTCCAGCTTCCTCTAAATAGAATTTCAAGCTTTCAATCGCCTGTTCTGTCTGCTCTTGTTCGCTCAAAACAGCAGTTTGTCTGGTTGCTGTTTCAGACGCATAAATGCTATTTCCGACAGAGAAGAGCAATCCAAATATCATAATGAAAACCATACTTACTTTAATTAATTTATGAGTCATTTTACTTCTCCTATTTAAGTTTACAAAAATAAAATCCTTCGGTTATCAATATATGAAACAATAAACCTTATAGTCCATTGGACTCACCTTCCTTCTTTACTAAAAACGAAATCATCACATCGGCCATCTCCATGGGAAAACCGTAGCAATGCTAAATAAGAAAGCAAGAACAACTAAAAAGCGAAAAACTTTTTTATTCATACTTTTTCCCTCCTATCTGTATTTTGTATCTATAGTATACCTCTTATTTATTCTATTTTAAAATTAGTTAACTTTTTTCACACATTATTTTAGTTTTCTTTTTTACTATTCCTGTTATTATGATACAATATTTTTAATAGGATTTTATTATTTGTTAACTTTTTTCACAAAAAGGAGAAAGCCCATGCGTTATGATTTCGGAAAAGTCTATAAAGAAATACGTGAATCAAAAGGATTGACCCAAGAAGAGGTCTGTGGGGAGGTTCTCTCAAGAACCAGCTTATCAAAAATTGAAAGTGGTAAAGCAACTCCCAAATATGAAAATATGGAGTTTCTTCTCCGTCAAATCAATATGAGTTTTGAAGAGTTTGACTATATTTGCCATCTCTACCACCCAAGTGAACGATCAACTATCATGCAGACTTTTCTAAAAATGGCTTCTATTAGTGGTACGAGCGACTTAAGTAAATTACTCAAAAAATGTCAACATTATCTAAAAACACATCATGATTTCCCCATCCAGCAGTTACAAGATATGCTCGAAATCGTTATCTACATCCGTGAAAATGGGATAGAAAAATTGTCAAGTAAGGTTGACAACATTGTAAATAGATTATGGGATAAGATTGAGAAACAAGATACTTGGTATGAGAGCGACCTCAAAGTCCTTAATACCATTCTCTTTGCTTTTCCTATAGAGTATATTCATCAGATTACCGGAAAAATTCTCGAACGACTAGAGGTTTATAAACACTATAGTTCTATCTTTCAGCTTCGTATGATGTTACTTCTGAATCTCTCAACTCTTTATCTTTACAATGGTGATAAGTTGCTTTGCAAACAGCTTTGCTACACTCTCTTAGAGGAGGCAAAAGCAAGCAAACAGTATGATACACTTGCGTTTGCCTATATTCGTATCGGCATTTGTGCTAATGATGCTCAGTTAATAGAGAATGGACTCTCCTTAGCTAAACTAGTAGAAGATGAACACTTACTAACAGAGCTAGAGCGTGAAGTTAACATCTTTGTAAACAAAAAAGAAAGCCATTGAGACTTCCTTTTCTATATTTTCTTAATACCAGCCGTTGTTAAGCCAGAAGTTTTTAGCAGCTGTCCATGAACCGTAACGTCCTGCAACGTAGGCATCTGCTACACGTTCTTGGTTTTCAGCTGAGTAGTCACCGTTCAAGTATGAATCTGTCAATTGGTAACGTCCGATATAACGTCCGTTTGTAGCTGTGTAGCTACCGCCTGATTCTTTTTGAGCGATCCATTCTTTAGCTTCTGCTTCAGATCCACTTACAGTTGCAGCTGGTGTTGAAGCTTCTGTTGATACAACAGTTTCTTCTGCTACTGCTTCACTTGCTACTGGAGCTACTTCTGTAGTTTCTGCTACTGGAGCTGAAACAGCCTCATCTTGGGCAGCTGGAGCTTCATAAGTCGTTGAAGCTGATGCTACTGGCGCTGCTGGACCATCGATAACCAACTCTTGACCAACATAAATCATATGGATGTTGTCAATGTGGTTGTTTTCTGCCAATTTCTCAACAGTTGTGTTGTGAGTTTCAGCGATTTCTGAAAGTGTATCACCTTCTTTAACAGTGTAAGTTGATGATTCTTGAGCAGATACAAATGATGGAGCAAATACTGCAAACAAGGCAGCTACTCCTGCAAGAGTTGTTTTAATCTTTTTAGTTGTTGATTTCATATTTGAAAATTCTCCTTCTTTCTATAGTTCTATGATACCCTTTAAATATTACCGTTTCTTGACACTTTTATGTAGAAATATTACAAAATTATTTTTTATTTCCCTAAACAATGTGTTTTTTGTCATAAAAGATACTATTTTTATGCTATTTGAGGTATTAGAAAGGTTTTCATCCACAATTAAAGTCAAGACCTTCATTCTTTGATATAATAGAGATAAGAATTTTTATAAGGGGAAACTGATGAAATCACTTCGTTTTCAATCTGTCTTTGATATCATCGGACCAGTTATGATTGGCCCATCTAGTAGCCATACCGCTGGTGCTGTTCGTATTGGGAAGATTGTCTCTTCCATTTTTGATGATACTCCGACAGAAGTCGAATTCCAACTATTTAACTCATTTGCCAAGACCTATCGTGGTCACGGGACAGACCTAGCCCTTGTTGCTGGTATTTTGGGTATGGATACAGATGACCCTGAAATTCCAAATAGTCTGGAGATTGCCCACAAGCGCGGTATCAAGATTGTCTGGACCATTCAGAAAGACAGCAATGCTCCTCACCCCAACACCACTAAAATTACCGTCAAAAATGCCCACAAGACCATCAGCGTGACTGGTATTTCTATCGGTGGAGGAAATATTCAGGTCACCGAACTCAATGGCTTTGCCGTCTCTCTCAATATGAATACACCGACTATCATCATCGTTCATCAAGATATTCCAGGTATGATTGCCCTCGTAACAGAGGCTCTTTCACGCTATGGTATCAATATCGCCCAGATGAATGTTACTCGTGAAAAAGCTGGTGAAAAAGCTATTATGATTATCGAAGTTGACAGTCGCAACTGTGATGAGGCCATCGAAGAAATTCGAAAAATCCCTCATCTCCACAATGTCAATTTCTTTAAATAGGAGGAAGCATGTTTTATTCTATCAAAGAATTGGTCGAGCAGGCAGAACTGGACTTTCAAGGAAATGTCGCAGAACTCATGATTACAACAGAGTTTGAATTGACAGGTCGCGAACGTGAAGAAGTCTTCCTTCTCATGGAACGCAATCTGGAAGTCATGAAAGCCTCTGTCCAACTTGGCCTCAATGAAAATAAATCTCGTAGTGGCCTGACAGGTGGAGATGCTGCCAAATTGGATCACTACATCAAAAACGGAAAAACTTTGTCAGATTACACGATTCTCTCTGCTGCCCGAAATGCCATTGCAGTCAATGAACACAATGCCAAAATGGGCTTGGTCTGTGCCACTCCGACCGCAGGAAGCGCTGGCTGTCTGCCCTCAGTTCTCACTGCTGCTATTGAAAAATTAGACCTCAGCCACGAGCAACAGCTGGATTTCCTCTTTGCTGCCGGTGCCTTTGGACTAGTCATCGCAAACAATGCCTCTATCTCAGGTGCTGAAGGTGGTTGTCAGGCCGAGGTTGGTTCGGCCTCTGCTATGAGTGCTGCAGCCTTGACTCTAGCTGCCGGTGGAACACCTTATCAGGCCAGTCAGGCCATTGCCTTTGTCATTAAAAATATGCTAGGCCTCATCTGTGACCCTGTTGCCGGCTTGGTCGAAGTTCCCTGTGTCAAACGCAATGCCATGGGAGCCAGCTTTGCCTTTATCGCAGCAGACATGGCCCTGGCAGGTATCGAATCTAAAATCCCTGTGGATGAAGTTATCGATGCCATGTACCAAGTAGGAGCAAGCATGCCAACTGCCTTTCGTGAAACAGCTGAAGGTGGACTCGCTGCCACCCCTACTGGTCGTCGCCTCCAAAAAGAAATTTTCGGAGAATAAGCTTATCAAATAGGAGAAACCATGACCTCTATCACAGCGATCTTTTTCGATCTGGATGGAACCCTCGTTGACAGTTCTATCGGGATTCACAATGCCTTTACCCACACCTTTAAAGAGCTAGGGGTGCCTAGCCCTGATGCCAAAACGATTCGTGGTTTTATGGGACCGCCCCTTGAAAGTAGTTTTGCGACCTGCCTTCCCAAAGACCAAATTTCTGAGGCTGTGCAGATATACCGTTCTTACTACAAGGCAAAAGGCATCCATGAAGCTCAACTCTTTCCTCAGATTGTAGACTTGCTTCAAGAACTATCTAAGAAATACCCTCTTTATATCACCACTACAAAGAATACTCCAACCGCTCAAGACATGACTAAAAACTTGGGAATCTATCATTTCTTTGATGACATTTATGGTTCTAGCCCTGAAGCACCCCATAAAGCAGATGTCATTCGCCAAGCCTTGCAGGCACATCAACTAGCCCCTGAACAGGCCATCATCATCGGTGATACCAAGTTTGATATGCTAGGGGCTCAAGAAACAGGCATTCAGAAATTAGCCGTCACTTGGGGATTTGGAGAGCAAGCAGATTTGCTCAACTATCAGCCTGATTATATCGCCCACAAACCCTTAGAAGTTTTGGCGTATTTTCAATAATATAACGGAGACTGGGCAAAAACTCACTTTCATACTCAATGAAAATGAAACAAGTTTACACATAACAAAACGCATATTACCAAGACTTTTAAAGTCCTGATAATATGCGTTTTCTGATTTTAAAGATTTTTTATTCAACGTGAGTAGTTTGATTGGCAAAGGCGATGATGGCTTGCTTCAACTCATCTCCACTAAGAGTGCGGAACTCTTCAATTTTTTGATCAATGGCTTCTAGAGGCATAACATTAACCTTACCAACGAAAATCTTATCCATAACTTGGTTATCAACCAGTTCAGTTGACACCAAGAGTTCTTCGTAAAGTTTTTCGCCTGGGCGGATTCCAACTTCAACGATTGGAATTTCGCTCTCAGTGTGTCCACTTAGAAGCACCATTTTCTTAGCCAAGTCATAAATCTTGACTGGTTTGCCCATATCAAGGATAAAGACTTCTCCATCCTTGGCATAGGCACCAGCATGGATAACCAGACGGCTAGCTTCTGGAATAGTCATAAAGTAACGGGTCATGCGGAAGTCTGTCACCGTTACAGGCCCACCTTCAGCAATCTGACGTTCAAAGACTGGAATGACACTACCACGGCTACCAAGTACATTCCCAAAACGAACTGCACAGTAGGTCGATTGGCTACGTTGGTTAAAGCCAGTGACAATCAACTCAGCCACGCGCTTGGTTGCTCCCATAACATTTGGTGGATTAACCGCCTTATCTGTCGAAATCATAACCATCTTAGGTACTTTGGCTTCATCAACAGCCTTAGCAACGTTGTAAGTTCCACGGATATTGTTTTTGAAGGCTTCTTTTGGATTGCGCTCCATCATAGGAACGTGTTTGTGGGCAGCTGCATGATAAACAATAGCTGGCTTGTACTGCTCAAAGACTTGCAAGAGACGGCCGTAGTCTTGAATGTCAGCAATCACAGGTACATAATCAATCCCTTGGAACTTACGAATCAATTCATGATAAACAAGGTAGATTGAGTTTTCCCCATGACCAAGCAAGACGATGCGTTCAGGATTGAAGCGACTAACTTGGCGACAGATTTCAGAACCGATTGAACCTCCAGCACCTGTAACCAAGATTGTCTTACCTGTCAGTTCTGCGCCCAGACGCGATTCGTCAAGACGAATTTCCTGACGACCCAAAAGGTCTGTGATATCAATCTTCTGGAATCCTCCACCTGCTTGGTGAAGTCCCTGAACAACGGTTTCAACCTTAGGCATCTTGTAACATTTGACACCCAGCTTATTACACATCTGCAAGATACGCTCATATTCTGACGGATCAAGCGACGGAATCGCAACGATGACACGCTCGATTTGATGGCGCTTGGCTAATTCAGGCAGATTTTCATAAGAGCCCAAAACAGGAATACCACCAAGTTTTTGACCCTTTTTCTTAGAATCCTTATCCAAGATACCAACCAGTTCTAATTCACTTGTTGGATGTTGGTAACTATCCATAAAGAGAGCCCCACCATCACCGGCACCAATCAAGAAGGTCCGACGGTGTTCCCCATCACCACTGCCTTTTTTGCGTCTGGAGTAGATTAACTGCCAAGTAATCCGTGGCAATAAAATCAAGAAGGTACTCAACAAGATAAAGAGAATGATGAAACGGATGGAGAAGAGTGGCAAGAAGGCATAACAGATACTATATGACAAGACACTGCTAGCAGTCACACCAAAAAAGATTTTCATAAAGTCCGTAATCTTGCTGTAACGACTAATACTAGCGTTCAACCCCCAAAATCCAATCATCAATTGATAGAACAGGAAGGCCAAACTCGTATAGATAATGTAGTCAACAGGTGCTGGATTAATCAATCCGTAGAATAAGATATAAGATACAATGATGGAAACCACCATACTCAAAATATCAAATATTCCCCAAAAAACCTGCTTTTGTTGTTTATTTAAAATTTCCACCAGATCAATCACATAATCTGTGAGTTTTTTATTCATAGAAATTTACTCCTCCTTAAAAGAGCCGGATGATTATGCTCAATGAAAATCAAAGAGCAAACTAGGAAACTAGCCGCAGGCTGTACTTGAGTACGGCAAGGCGACGTTGACGCGGTTTGAATTTGATTTTCGAAGAGCATTATATTGTTATTATAACACTTTTTCTAAAGTTTACGATTTGATACAATCTTTTAATTGCTTTTTCGTAACAGTTTCATAAAAATAAACTGTCGGACAAATCCTGGACAAAGAGCAACCACCATCTGAATGGCAACACTCTTGGCATACTCCATGTAAGAAATTTGCCCTCGCTTCAGCATGCGCTGACGAGCTTGACGATAGAGTTTGAGGTAACGCAGTCCCCCACGACGCTCAAACATCCCTGCTCCGACACGAACCTTACACAAGATTTGATCCAGATTTCCAGTCTTGGCTCCTGCAGCAATCATATTGAGCCAGAGGAGGTCATCTTCCATATAAAGCCCATCCTCATAGTTGCCTGCCTTGAGAACCATGTCCTTCTTAAACATGACAGTCATGTGGTTAAAGGCACTTCTCATCCTTTGATAAGCCACAATATCTGCATGCTGGGTTGGAACACGACGGTAAGAAACAATCTCATCAGGATTATCAATAAACTCTGCAATATGTCCACCTAATAGGTCGAGCTTGTCCTTCTCCATTAGCTGAACCTGTTTCTCAAAACGGTCTGGAACAGCTATATCATCCGTATCCATACGGGCAATAATATCATACTGACACTGCAAAACACCCTGTCGAAGAGCCAGACCCAAACCTTGATTCTGCTCAAGAGGATAGCGTTTCACTGGAATATCAGACTCAGCTTCAAGCTGGTCTAACACCTGATAGAGCTCAGGTGTCAAAGGCCCATCCTCAACCAGAACCAATTCGCTCGGTTTCAGGGTCTGATTTTGAACACTCTCAATAGCATCCTTTAAAAATGTCGGATTTTCCTTGATATAGACCGACATCAATACGCTGATTTTTTGCTTTTCAGACACAGTTTTTCTCCAATGTATAGATTTCCTTCCACTATTTTATCATAATTTTCAAGACTTTCCCATTTTTATCTTGAAAGCCAGAAACCTTACTTGACATTATAGGGAAAAAGCCTTAAAATAAGCTGTTATTAAAATCAGCTAGAAGAGGTATTATATGAAAAAGCAATCACTCTTTTTTGTTCCAGGTATTATCCTGATTGGTGTTTCCTTGCGGACTCCTTTTACTGTTTTACCCATTATTTTGGGAGATATTTCGCAAGGGCTGGGAGTAGAAGTTAGTTCGCTTGGTGTCTTGACCAGCCTTCCTCTCCTCATGTTTACCCTCTTCTCGCTATTTTCTACCCGACTAGCTCAGAAAATTGGCTTGGAGCATCTCTTTACCTATAGCCTTTTCTTCTTGACCATCGGTTCTCTCATTCGACTAATCAATCTGCCCCTGCTCTATCTAGGAACCTTGATGGTTGGGGCAAGTATCGCAGTCATCAATGTTCTGCTTCCTAGTCTCATCCAAGCCAATCAACCAAAGAAGATTGGTTTTCTGACCACCTTATATGTAACCTCTATGGGGATTGCAACGGCTCTGGCCTCCTATCTGGCTGTGCCTATTACACAAGCCAGTTCTTGGAAAGGCCTTATCATCCTCCTCACCCTGCTCTGCCTAGCAACTTTTTTGGTCTGGCTGCCTAATCACCGCTATAATCACAGACTGGCTCCGCAAACCAAACAAAAAAGCCAAACAAAGGTCATGCGTAATAAACAGGTCTGGGCAGTTATTGTCTTTGCAGGTTTTCAATCCTTGCTCTTTTACACCGCTATGACCTGGCTACCTACCATGGCTATCCATGCAGGCCTATCCAGTCACGAAGCTGGCTTGCTGACCTCTATCTTCTCTCTGATTAGCATTCCTTTTTCAATGACCATCCCAAGCCTGACAACCAGCTTGTCAACTCGTAACCGTCAGCTCATGCTCACTCTGGTCTCACTAGCTGGTGTGGTCGGCATTTCCATGCTCTTTTTCCCAATCGGTAATTTCTTTTACTGGCTTGCCATCCATCTCCTCATCGGAACCGCAACAAGCGCCCTCTTCCCTTATCTCATGGTCAACTTTTCACTCAAGACAAGCGCCCCTGAAAAGACAGCCCAATTGTCTGGTTTATCTCAAACAGGAGGCTATATCCTAGCAGCCTTTGGGCCGACTCTCTTTGGTTACAGTTTTGACCTTTTCCACTCTTGGGTACCAGCTGTAGCTGCCCTCTTACTCGTCGATATCCTGATGACTGTGGCCCTCTTTACAGTGGACAGAGCCGATAAAATCCTCTAAACTTCTAGTTTTGCCTAGAAGTTTTTTATATATAAAAATTTTACACATTTCTCTTGACAGGGCTTTCTTTTAGATGTACAATGTATGTGTAGAAAAATTATATATAAAAATCTTACACATTAGAAAAGGAGGTTTCCCATGTACTTTCCAACATCCTCTGCCTTGATTGAATTTCTCATCTTGGCCGTACTGGAACAGGATGATTCTTATGGTTATGAGATTAGCCAAACCATTAAGCTGATCGCTAATATCAAAGAATCCACACTCTATCCCATTCTCAAAAAATTGGAAGGCAATAGCTTTCTGACAACCTATTCTAGAGAGTTCCAAGGTCGCATGCGCAAATACTACTCCTTGACAAATGGTGGTATAGAACAGCTCTTGACCCTAAAAGATGAATGGACACTCTATACAGACACCATCAATGGCATCATAGAAGGGAGTATCCGCCATGACAAGAACTGAATACCTGACTCAGCTAGAACTCTATCTCAAAAAACTGCCTCAGGCTGACCAAATTGAAGCCATGGATTATTTCAGGGAACTCTTTGACGATGCTGGAGTCGAAGGAGAAGAAGAACTCATCGCTAGCTTGGGAACTCCCAAAGAAGCAGCCCACGAAGTCCTCTCCAATCTTCTCGATAAAAAAATCAATGAGGCACCCGCTCAAAAGAATAACCGACAAATTTTGCATATCGCCTTGTTAGCTCTCCTTGCAGCACCCATCGGTATTCCTCTGGGAATCGCCATCCTCGTGTCCCTGTTCGCAATCCTTGTGGCAGCCTTGACTGTCATCTTGGCTTTCTTTGCGGTTTCCATACTTGGTATCATCGGCGGATTCCTATTTTTAGTTGAAAGTTTCACTGTCTTAGCCCAAGCCAAATCAGCCTTTATCTTGATTTTTGGTTCTGGTTTACTGGCTATCGGTGCTTCTTCACTAGTCTTACTAGGTATTTCCTATGTAGCCCGCTTCTTCGGCCTACTCATTGTTCGCCTGGTGCAATTTGTTCTCAAAAAAGGAAAGAGAGGTGACCAGCATGCGTAAGTTTACAAAAGGATTTCTCATTTTTGGTGTGGTGACTACCATTATCGGCTTTATCCTGCTCTTTGTAGGGATCCAATCTGACGGGATTAAGAGTCTGCTTGCCATGTCCAAGGAGCCTGTCTATGATAGTCGGATGGAAGAGTTGACCTTTGGCAAGGAAGTCGAAAACCTAGAGATTACTCTCCATCAACACGCACTGACCATCACAGACTCTTTCGATGATCAAATCCACATTTCTTACCATCCATCTCTTTCTGCTCACCATGATCTTATCACAAATCAGAACGATAAAACGCTGAGCCTCACTGATAAGAAACTGTCTGAAACTCCATTTCTCTCTTCTGGAATTGGCGGGATTCTCCATATCGCAAGCAGCTACTCTCGTCGTTTTGAAGAAGTTATTCTCCAATTGCCAAAAGGGAGAACTCTAAAAGGAATCAACATCTCAGCCAATCGTGGACAAACCACCATCATAAATGCCAGCCTTGAAAATGCGACCCTCAATACCAATAATGCCTATCTCCTCCGAATTGAAGGAAGTCGTATCAAAAACAGTAAACTCACAACCCCTAATATCATTAATATCTTTGATACAGACCTTACAGATAGTCAGCTAGAGTCAACAGAACATCACTTCCACGCTGAAAATATCCAAGTCCATGGTAGGGTTGAACTGACTGCCAAATATTATCTCAGAATCATCCTAGACCAGAAAGAGAGCCAACGAATTAACTGGGACATCTCAAGCAACTATGGTTCTATCCACCAATTCACAAGAGAAAAGCCTGAATCAAGAGGCACGGAATTAAGCAACCCTTACAAAACTGAAAAAACCGATGTCAAGGATCAACTCATTGCTAGATCTAATGATGATATTGAACTAATATCCACACCAAGCAGACGTTGACAAAAGCGCTTACATCTGCTACTATGGAAGCATATTTATCTAACTAAAAAGGAGGTTCTACCATGAAACAAGAATGGTTTGAAAGTAATGATTTTGTAAAAACAACAAGCAAGAACAAACCTGAAGAGCAAGCTCAAGAGGTTGCAGACAAGGCTGAAGAAACGATAGCCGATCTCGATACACCAATTGAAAAAAATACTCAAGTAGAGGAGGAAGTCTCTCAAGCTAAAGTCGAACTTGAAAACCAGCAAGAAGAGAAAATTGAAACGCCTGAAGACAGTGAATCGAGAACAGAAATAGAAGAAAAGAAAGCATTAGATTCTACTGAAGAAGAGCAAGATCTTTCTAAAGAAACAGAAAAAGTCACTATAGCTGAAGAGAGTCAAGAAGCACTTCCTCAGCAAAAACCAACCACGAAAGAGCCCCTTCTTATCAGTCAATCCTTAGAAAGTCCCTATATCCCCGACCAAGCTCCAAAATCTACGGATAAATGGAAAGAGCAAGTACTTGATTTTTGGTCTTGGCTAGTGGAAGCAATCAAATCTCCTACAAGCAATCTTGAAACAAGTAGCACACACAGTTACACAGCCTTTCTCTTGCTCATTCTGTTTTCTGCATCTTCCTTTTTCTTTAGTATCTACCACATCAAACATGCTTACTATGGACATATAGCAACTATGCATAATCACTTCCCTGAACAATTTGCTTCATTAAATCTCTTTTCGATTATCTCTATCCTAGTAGCAACAACACTCTTCTTCTTTTCATTCCTCTTGGGTAGTTTCGTTGTGAGACGATTTATCTACCAAGAAAAAGACTGGACGCTAGAAAAGGTTGTCCAACAATACAGTCAACTCTTGGCAATTCCAATCTTCCTCACTGCTATTGCTAGTTTCTTTGCCTTCTTTGACAGCCTACGATTTACAGCCCTCTTGTGTGTGATTAGCATTGGAATCATTCTACTTGCCAGTCTCCATATCATTACAAGACCAAGTCAAGCAAGTGAAACCGACTCCTTCTATCAGTTATTCTTATCTGTCCTTGTGAACGGAGTTATTATCCTCCTCTTCTTTGTAGCTGAAGTGGCACTGATTGGAGATTATCTCCGTATCTTGGCCTTTCTTTAAACTTCAATCCTGTCATCCATGGCAGGATTTTTCTATTTCAAAAAAGCAAGTCGATTGACCTGCTTCTGCTTTACTCTTCTTGTGCTAATGCTTTAAAATCTTTTTCTAAGATGGGTTGTACTTCTAATTGATTGGCATCTAGTTGGCGGTAAGATGCTGATGGTAGTGACTCTAGGAATTTTGCATAGTCCAAGCGGGCAATTGCTTCATAGTCTTCTGGTTTAGAGCCATCTCCTGTGATTTGAACCAAGTCAATCTCCCACTGGACTTCCTTATCCACCAATTGCTCAATATAGGCAGCAGGTACAAATGGTTCTCTCGGTAAAACAGTCTTGACCCCTTGAGCCAGATGGTAAACACCGTGCACTTGGGCTTCTCCATCTTGATAGAAGGAAACTCTTGCAAAGTAAGCGTCTGTCTCTTGAACCGCACGCACACGCGCTTCAAACTGAGCCAAGCCATCTGCCTCTAAAAAGCTTTTCAAATCCTCATGACTAAAGAAAACAGGATTAAAAATTCCTTGGCAAATCGTAAAACGAGCTGCATTATCTGCCAGATAGGCTTGAATACTTGCTTGGAAATAAGCTTCAAAATCAAAACCATCTAGTCCTTCAATCTCAGTTCCTGTGTAAGCAAGCAGAGCATCTAAAAATGATTTGATAATCTGCCAGTCTGTCTTCGTAAGTAGGTCAGGAAGAACGACACGGTAAGCCTTTTGACCATCAGCATAACTGACCTTAAAAAGAAATTGTGATTGCCCCACTATCGCACACTCGATATACTCGAGACGATTAAGAGGCTGACGGAGATAGACAGTATCATAGCTATGTGACTCCAAACCATCTACCAAGGCCAAGAGCGACTTGGCAGTCAAAATCTCTTGTTCTCCTAAAATGCTCTGTTTATTTGGAATAAAAAATGTTTTCGTCATAACTGGACTCCTTTGAAATCGTTTACATATAGTATACCTTATTTTTCTGAAAGATACAAAAACAAACTTTATACTCTTCGAAAATCAAATTCAAACCGCGTCAGCTTCGCCTTGCCGTACTCAAGTACAGCCTGCGGCTAGCTTCCTAGTTTGCTCTTTGATTTTCATTGAGTATTAGATTTTTGAGTAAAAAGCATAGAAAAACAGCCCCTGAGGACTGTTTGATCTTATACAGTAGCTGCTTGATCCAAGCTTTCACCGATAGCGGCTAGGCGCTCGACAACTTCAGCTTGTGTCAATTCATTTTCTGAAACATAGCGGTTACGTGGGTGAACACGGCACTCGTGTGAGCATCCACGAAGGTACTTGTCTTCATTTTCTTCTGATGTCAAGATACGACGGTTACAGAATGGATTTCCACAGTTGACATAACGTTCACATGGTGTTCCATCAAACCAGTCTTTCCCTACGATGGTTGGGTTGACATGGTTGACATCTACGGCGATACGCTCGTCAAAGACGTACATTTTCCCATCCCAAAGCTCACCTTGGACTTCTGGGTCTTTACCGTAAGTTGCGATTCCTCCGTGCAATTGGCCAACATCTTTGTAGCCTTCACGGACCATCCAGCCTGAGAATTTCTCACAGCGAACGCCACCTGTACAGTAAACCACGACGCGCTTGTCCATGAATTTTTCCTTGTTATCACGAACCCATTGTGGCAACTCACGGAAGTTACGGATATCTGGGCGGATAGCCCCACGGAAATGTCCTAGGTCGTACTCGTAATCGTTACGTGTGTCAAGGACAACGGTATCTTCGTCAAGAAGGGCTTCTTTGAACTCTTTTGGAGACAAGTAAGCACCTGTTGTTTCAAGTGGGTTGATGTCGTTGTCAAAGTCGTTGTCTTCCAAACCAAGGTGGACAATTTCTTTCTTGTAGCGAACAAACATCTTCTTGAAGGCTTGTTCATTTTCTTCGTCAATCTTGAACCAGAGGTCTTCCATGCCTGGGAGGCTGTGAACGTAGTCCATGTATTTTTGAGTTGTTTCATAATCCCCTGAAACTGTTCCGTTAATTCCCTCGTCAGCGACTAGGATACGGCCTTTAAGGCCGATTGATTTACAGAAAGCCAAGTGGTCTGCAGCAAATTGCTCTGCATTTTCAATTGGAGTATAAAGGTAGTAAAGTAAGACACGAATATCTTTTGCCATAAGATTTGTTCTCTTTTCTATTCTTAAATTTTCAGAATTTTTCATCTAACTATACTAGTATACCTGCTTGAGAAAACGAATGCAATTTATTTGACTGGAAATTGTAGAAAGGGGCTTATCCCTGCACTTCATCAGTAACCATAGCGAATGGCAGATAATACTCTCAATTTTTTGATCTGCCTAGCTTGACTTTCTGACAGAATCAGCTTATTGTCAATTAACATACGTGAGATGTCAACGTTCATTTGACTCAATATAAATGGAGTAGAGGTCCCATCGTCCTTCAATCGTCTTTTATAACTCACTAACAGATTTTTCAAGGGAGTCAGTTGAGGCGTATCCTTTATATCTCCCAATAGATGATTTATGATCGTCATGGCTTCACAACGTCTTTCACTTCCTCCTGCAAACCATTTTAATAGTGTCATACTCATTTACCTCCTGAAATTCGTTTATAAATTGAAAAACTATCATTCCTAACTCTCGTACCAATATTTTACCCAAACACCCTATGTAAAAAAGTCAGCAGAAATGGTAATGTTGCGAAAATATTATTAATCACATGCACCGCATAGGAAGGATAAATGCTCTTGGTATAGCGGGTCAAACTAGCAAAGATGATGCCAGATGTTGCAAAGACGAAGATATCTAACAAACTAGGCAGGCTTGAAAAATGAGGAAGAGCAAATAAAATTGACGGAAGAAGCAAATCAAGGCCAAATCTCGAATACTTAAAAAAGGCGTGTTGCAGTAATCCTCTATAGATTAGCTCTTCCATAAGTGGAGTCAGAAAGAACAAAGTTATATAGATACCTAGCTCAGCAAAGTTGGTCCCACTATAACCGATCAATACAGCCCAACCTTCAGCAGTTGACTGAACATGTTTAGCTGTCTGAACGTTAAAAGAGATATGGAGCACTACCACTAGTACTGTCAAAATCGAATACCAAAGCCATTTTTTTCTTGGAATGCGAAAAAGATAGCCGTGCCCTGTCTTAACCAGAATCCAAATCATGACTCCGCTAAATAGCAAACTCAAGATATTTTGAATCCAGAAGAAATTGCCAATCTGGGAAGAAAATTGCCAATAATTTTGGACAATAAGCGTCAGCTGAGAAAGACCAAATACGAAAAATAAGTAAGAGAAGACTGCACTTATTTTGAATAGAAGTTGATACCTCTTCATATGAACCCTCCTTTGTAAACTCGAGACATCTCTAATATAAGCTATATTTTCCTAAATACTTACTCCAAATCCTAAATGGTACTTGAGATTTCCTGAATGGTTAAATAGTGATAAGAAAACACGGATATCTATGCTCTCGTTTCAAAAAATCACTGCCTTCCCCAGACAAACCTGAGGAAAACAGTGATTCAGTTTTTAGGAATTAGGAATGAATACACGAAATCAATTGATCTTATGATTTTTTGTTTTTCAAGAATTCATCGTATTGTTTTTGCATTTCGTTCAATACTTTTTCGTAGGCACCTTCAGATTTCAATTTTTCCATCAATTCTGGAATAGCTTTGTCTGGGTCTACAGTACCAGTGTTGATAGCTGTATCGAATTGTTGCATTGTGTTAGAGATTGCTGAGATTTCAGATTTCACACTGTCAGTGTTAAAGATGAATCCAAGCGCTGGAGATTCTTTAGCTTCTGCCAATTGTTTCTTAGAATCTTCGATTTGTTGGTCTGTAACGTTTTCGTTGATGTAAAGGATCCAGTTGTTACCAGTGTTCCATCCACCCATGTGAGTGTTTCCTTTGTAGCCATCAAGAACGCGAACACGGTTTTCTTTACCTGCAATTTTTTCCCAGTTCTTGCCTTCTGGACCGTAAACAAGACCGTTCAAGAGTTCTGGGTTAGTGTTCAAGAGGTTCAACACTTCCATTGATTTTTCTTTGTTCTTAGAGTTGTTTGAGATGACAAAGTTAGCAACTTGTGTTGTTTGGTTTTTCTTGATGAAGTTAGTGATTGGTTTGATTTGGATGTCTTTGTTTGCAACACGTGAAAGCAAGCTGTTACCGTAGTCAGCTGGTCCTACTGTTTCTTCACGAACGAACCAAGTATCTTGTTGAAGGTCAAATGAAGTATCGCTTGTTGCTACGTCTTTTGGAATGTATCCAGCTTCATAGAATTTGTGAAGACTCTTCAAGTGTTCTTTGAAACGAGGCACCTCGTAACGGTTCACGATCTTAGTAGTGTCCCCTTCAAGGTCGATAACAAATGGAAGTCCATTTGGAACTGGATAGTCAAAGTTATCAGATGGGATGAAGTTCTTAGTAACCGCAAATGGCACTACATCTGGAGCTTTTTCTTTGATTTGTTTCAAGACTGGTTCAAGTGTTTCATATGAAGTGACACCTGAAATATCGATACCGTATTTAGCAAGAAGAGTTCCATTGAAGGCGAAGTTTTGAGATGATGCAACGTTGGCTGCAACTGGAACCGCGTAAATTTTACCGTTAATGCTGTTACCTTTGATGTAAGCTGGGTCAAGTGCCTTGTAAAGATCTTTACCTTCTTTTTTGTACAATTCTGTCAAGTCAGCGTAAGCACCTTTTTGAGCGTTTACAACATAGTTATCTGCAAAGGCGATATCATAGTTTTCACCAGATGATGTGATAACTGACATTTTCTTACCATAATCACCCCATCCAAGGTATTGGATATCCAATTTAGCACCAACTTTTTCTCCGATGATTTTGTTGGCATTTTCTAGCAATTCATCCAAGTTATCTGGTTTGTCACCAATTTGGTACATTTTGATAACAGTCTTATCACCTGAAGCTGAGTCAGCAGCTTTTTTGTTACCTGAAAGGTTTCCACAAGCAGCAAGACCAGCAGCCAAAGCGACTACGCTAGCAGATGCAAAAGCATATTTTTTCCAGTTTTTCATGACAAAAACTCCTTTTTTTATTTTTAAACTTATAAACAATGTAATGATCTTAACTTCACGCAAGGGAAGTTTGGAAATGAGAAATATTTTTTCTCAACAAGCACTATTCTTTCACACCACCGATAGTCAAACCTTTTACAAAGTAGCGTTGGAAGAATGGATACAAGATCGCGATTGGAAGGGTTGCGACCACAACCATGGCCATACGACCTGTTTCTTTCGGTAGAGCAACTCCTAGTTGACCGGATAGGCCGACTGCTTTGGCGATGTAGTCCATATTTTGTTGGATTTGCATGAGCAAATATTGCAATGGATACAAGTTATCACTCTTAATGTAAAGAAGGGCGTTGAACCAGTCATTCCAGAAACCAAGAGCTGTCAAGAGCGTGATGGTTGCGATACCTGGTAGTGACAATGGCAAACAGATTTGGAAGAAAATCCGGGCCTCACTAGCACCATCGATACGAGCGGATTCGAGAATAGCTTCGGGAATCGTCTTCTTGAAGAAGGAACGCATCAAAACAATATTGAATGGTGAGAGAAGCATTGGAACAATCAAGGCCCAAACAGTGTCACCAAGCTGAAGTACACGAGTTACCATGATATAACCTGGTACCAAACCAGCATTGAACAACATACTAAGTAGAACGAAGATTGTAAAGAATCTGCGATACTTAAAGGTTGTCCGTGAAATGGCGTAAGCATAAGTTGTTGTGATAAAGACATTTGTCAATGTCCCAACTACGGTTACAAAGACTGAGATGAAGAGGGCTTGGAGGATTTTATCCTTAAACTGTGCCAAGAACTCAAATCCGTCTAATCCAAATTGAGATGGGAAGAAGCTATATCCATTTTGGAGGATACTCTTTTCATCTGTCACCGAAATCACGATAACGAATACGAAGGGTAGGATACAAGAGAGGGCAACCAAACCAGAAATGGTACTAAAGAAGATATCTGCTTTCTTACTGAAGGAGTGAATGCCGACATTATCAATTTTTTCTTTTTTAATTTTCTTTTCTGCCATATTCTCCTCCTTTCTAGAACAAAGCTGAGTTTGGATCAACTCGTCTTGCAAGTAAGTTTGATAGGATAACCAGAATCAAGCCGACAACTGATTGATAAAGACCTGCTGCTGAAGCCATCCCGATATCTGCTGTCTGAGTCAAGCCATTATATACATATACGTCCAAGACATTGGTTACGTTATAAAGCTGACCAGCATTGTGGGGGATTTGGTAAAAGAGACCGAAGTCTGCACGGAAGATATTTCCGACTGCAAGGATGGTCAATACAGTTACCAGCGGTGTCAACTGCGGAATGGTTACATTGCGAATTCGTTGCCATTTGCTGGCTCCGTCCACTGTCGCTGCTTCGTAGTAGGTTGGATCAATTCCCATGATTGTCGCATAGTACATGACACTGCTATATCCAAAACCTTTCCAAATACCTAGGAAAAGTAGGAGATATGGCCAGATGCCTAAGTTAGCGTAGAAATTGATTTCCTTCATCCCGATAGACTCTAGGAAATGGTTGAACACCCCTTTGTCAATGTTTAGGAAGGCATCTGTAAAGAAACTGATGATAACCCAAGACAAGAAGTAAGGGAACAACATGGAAGTTTGGAAGATCTTAACCATTCTCTTAGAACGGAGTTCACTGAGGATGATGGCAATCCCTACTGATACAATCAAACCAATAAAGATAAAGCCTAGATTGTAGAGGACAGTATTTCGTGTGATAATAAAGGCGTCTCTTGAACTAAACAAGAATCTGAAATTATCGAGTCCGACCCATTTACTATTCATGATACTATCTATGAAACCATTACTGGTCATGTGGTAGTCTTTGAAGGCAACCACGTTCCCAAATACTGGAATGTAGAAGAATAGAATCAACCAGAGTGCCCCTGGTAAAACCATCAAGAGAAAGATCCAGTTATCTCTCAAGGTTTTTGAAAACTTATTCATAATTTCCTCCCTTTTTTATTTTGATATCCATCTAAAAATTCCTTTTTAGACTTTTGATAACGATTACATTATTAGTATACTCCTATTTGAAGGTTAGGTTAAACTACTAATTATAGAAAAAACTCCACAAATTATTTTATGTGGAGTACTTTTTTAAGAAAGGGATGTTTCACGAGAAACACTCTGCCCAAGGCACGGTGTTCTTATTTCTTATGTCGTGTAGATGGTCGAAGCTGTCGCAATAGTATGCCACTGGTTGGCTGTTGTGGCTGCGAAGTCCTTGTCTGCGTAGAAGTCGTTAAATGGCAAGATTTCCACTTCTAACTCGTCGATACGATCAAGTTGACCAGCCAGATAAGCCTCGATACGACTTTCTGCTCGTTTGATGCGTTGCAATAGTCCGCCCATACGAATATCAACTGTATCCAAACCAAAGACCTTGTTTTCCTTCAACCATTGGTGGCTAAAGAGGACATGGAAGTCTTCAATTTGGCTTCTAAGTTCTGGTAATTCTTGTCTGGCGATTTCTTGCAGGCTTTCTTTATCACCTTCTTGGTAAGCCTGACGAATACGTCGTCCCACATCGACTTTGCTACTTAAAATGGCGTTCAACTGGGCCTGAGTTTCAAAGAGGTAGGCATAGTTGCCAGCTTTTTCTTTAATCTCAGCAAGGGTCTCAGCAACCTGAGCAAAGTGCGGTTTGTCCTGCTCAGGTGTCATGTGTCGGTCAAGGATCGGACAGAGAACATCCTGATAAAAGACATAGCGATTGGGATTGATGCCACTGAGATTACCTGGTAGGTCTGGCAAGAGGTTGGCTAGGTCAATCTGCATAAAATCTTCAACCGATAGACCTGTATTGGTCTGGAAATGAGCAGACAGTCGGTCTAGATCATTGCGATAGCTGAGTTCTGCCCAGATTTGCAAGCTTGGTAAGACAGAGAATTGGGCTGTTTCCCCACCATTATCTCCCCAACCTGTCACGATAACTTCTTTGATATCATTGGCACGGCAGGCTTTATTAGCTTCGACTGCGATGAGACGGCTGAAATGGTTGTGAGGCGTAAAACCGATCCATTTCCAAGCCCCGCCTGCAAAGGCGATATCTTGGCTAATCTTGTGGTGATTACGGAAGTTGCGGTTGTATTTTTCATCGCTATCCTGATAATAGTCCCAGTAAACCAAGGTCACTCGGTCTTTGAGACGGTCTAGGTAGACACGCGTTTCTTCTGGAATTTCCACATCACGGTCGTACTGCCCATCTACTGACATAAGTTTAAAGAACATATCGCTCCACATCTGGCAGTGGAAACCATATTTGTCTGCAATATCCAGCACGCGCTCCAAGTGTTGGCACATGAGGAGACTACGATCCACAACACCGTTCAGAATCAAGTAGCGTCCCAAACCAACCAAGTGGGCTTCGTCCATCCCGATATTGACCTTGCGAGTTTGTAGTTTAGATAGAGTAGCAAACATGCCATCAATCAGGTTATAAACCTTTTCTTCGCCAATGAGAAGAATATCCTCCACATCACGGAGCTCCTGAACTTCTTTGACACCCCATTTGACAAAGGCTGACAAGTGGGCCAAGGTCTGAATACAAGGAACAAAGGTCATGTCAAACTGCTGGGCATAGGCTTCGATTTCCTGCAACTCCTCAGCTGAGTAGGCTCCACGGAAATAGCCAAAGTAAGGTTGTCCCTCAATCTGGTAGGTATCTTCCATGTAGAGTTCAAAGGTTGAGTAGCCCATGAGAGCCAAGACCTCAATCATCTGCTTGGCAGAAATCACATTCAGCACTGCATTTCGCGAACAGTCTGCCATGTAGGCTAAATCTTCGTAAGCCGCCTGCTCCTCAATCTCTACTTTGTCACCTTCTGCTAGAACTGTTGCCAACAAGGACAAGGCACGATAAAGTTGGTGGGGTTTGCGGTAAGTTAGTTGATAGTGGCCACCCTCACCCTTGATAGAGATAGAGGCTTGGTCAGACTGAACGACAGCTACCTCTACATCTGGTAGAAAAATGTGTTTTTTTAATACTTCAATAGCTTGCGCTTGTTTGTCACTAATTCCTGTAAATCTTACCATTGATTTTCCTCCTGTAACCAGTTGACAAGGGCACCGTAAAGATTAGCATCTGCATGATAGGTGCAGGCTTGGATAACTGGTGCGACCGTGTATTCTTCGTAGGCATCAACAAAGTTATCAACAGCCCGCTTGACACCTTGGATAAAATCTGGATTTTGACTGATAGAGCCTCCCAGACTAATGACATCTGGGTCAATCAGATACTGAATATTGAGCAAGCCTTGCGCCAGATTACGGTTCATGCGCTCAATGGCTTCTTGACAAAGAGCATTGCCAGCTGCGGCCTCTTGGTAAATCTTGCGACCGTCCCAATCAGTCTGACCAGATTTTTCAATCACGTAGCGTACCATATTCCCAGTTGATGCTAGTTGCGACCAGTTGTTGAGCTTTTCAGCAGGGGCAAGGGTTGTCATGTAGCCAAATTCTCCACCCAGGCCGTGGCGACCTCGGTGAAGTCTGCCATTGATAATCATGGCTCCGCCAATCCCTGTCCCAATCACGACACAGGCTGCATTTTCAAGTTCTGGATGAGCCAGTAATTCACTGAGTCCAACGCAGTTGGCATCATTTTCCAGATGGACAGGAATCTGATAAGAACTAAGCGCCTCATACCAAGAAAATCCGTGGATATAAGGCACCGCACTGAAGCCATCAATCACACCTGTCTCTTGATTGACCGCACCTGGAACGCTCATAGCAATCCCACTGTAATCCTGCTCTGACAAGCGCTGGTCTAACCAAGCTAGTAAATCCTCCAAGTTTTCTGGTGTTGGGATACTTGTCTTATTCAGTATTTTCCCATCAGGAGTCAGACTAGCAAACTTAATCCCAGTCCCTCCGATATCAATCGTTGCAATGGTCATTGTTTTTACCATAAAAAGGGGCGAATCAGCAGTTAGTTCTTATCTTTTCGCCCCTCCTTTCTTTTTAGGTTTACTTTTTGAAATTAAATTTCTTCTTTTTTAATCAATTCTGTACGAATCTCTTGTGGAGCCAATAGTCTTGAATGAACTGAATATGGTCGCTCAAGTAAGTCAAGAATAGTTTGTTGGTGTTCTGATATGCGCACATTTTCTTGACTCATATTGTAGTAACGGAGGACATAGCCTTCTTCATTTTCAGCTACCTTAAAGGCTGTTGGACAGATTTGCGGCATGCTGAGAACAGAATGGCTCAAGAGGCTACCAGTCGCAGCCACGCTTCCTTCTTGTTTAGCAAGCTGAAGGCTGGTAAATGGTGTCTGCAAGGCTTTAGCGCGACGATAGGCTGAAAAGCGTTCTTGGGCTTGGTGGCATTCGATCGCAAATTCGACTTCAAAGTCACGCAAGCACTGAGCCTCTGGTGTTGGGAAGTAGCCCCAGTCACCCAACTCACCTGATGCACGCAAAATAGTCACTGCAATGGTGTCGTCTCCAAGGATTTCGTATTCATTCAATCCCTTGTTGGATACAGTCACACCTTTTTCATCGTCATACAGACTAACAAAGGCTTGTTGGTGTTGAGGATTTTCAGGATTTTCCCATGAAGCCGCTGGTTTGTTTGGTCGTGTCACCACCTCATAGATGCTTTCAGAATCATTGCTTGGACGCGTGTTATGAGTCTTGACCAAGAGACGGATACGGTGGTCTTTGGCAGTGTTAGTAAAGCGAGTCTTAAAGCGGATTTGTGGATTGTCAACAAAGACAGTCAACTCAGTTTCAAGAGGAATGCTTGTCAATTCTTCTGAACGTCCCGCCTCACGCTTCATAAACTCGATGATACCTTTTTGCTCTTCTTCTAGCTTTTCATCGGCACTGACAGGCACGGTCAATTCATGTTTAAGCAAAATCTTAGCATAGCGAGCTGTGTTTTCCAAGACCTCGTAGCCCTTAAGCTCTGCATAGATTGGCTCTGTTCCTTTTGGTTGGAAATAGATATACTCGTTTCCGATGTCACCACGGTCTTCGAAGCGGATAAAGTCTTCATAGGCTTCGTGAGTTGTCTTATCATAGACTGTGATGTTGTCATCCACACTCACCGTTACAAATGGCGTATCAATCACTCCGTTTTGGTAAATACCGTCGCGGTGTTCTTGCTCTCCTTCCAGCAGTTGGAAGGTTGTCCAAGAAAGCGGTGCTAGGTGAACTGGAATAGTCACGCGCACTTGGCGAGCGATACGAGCTTGGCGGAACTTGTCTTTTGGTAAATCGTACTCAAAATTAGCTCCGAGGTCTTCGATTTTAGCCTCTACAGGACGCCCATCCAAGTCCTCCACACGGTAGCTTGGCAAGGTAAGAGCAGCCATCTTCTTGTAGCCTTCTGTTGGATGCAATTCCTTGAAATCACAAGTCGCCACATCAATCACTGTACTGACAGTATCAACCTTATCATGCAAGCCTGTGTTAATGACAGTAAAGAGATAATCACTCTGAGCCTTAGCCGTAGCAATTTTACCCTTCCACTCGTTAAGAAGATTGGTCTTAACAAAGTTTCCGACTTGATTGACCTTAGCAAAACGAGTTTCCATCTCGCGGTGAACTTCGTCCACGCTACAGCCACAGATACTATCATGTGGCGCATTCTGCAAAAGTGTTTTCCAAGCATAGGTCAACTGGTCCTTGTGGTTATGACCCCCAGTGATAATAGTCAAGGGTTCTACAACTTGCTCTAGGAGGTTGCTATTTTCTTGGAAGGCTTGTTTGAGATAAATACGAGATGAAGAAGTGTTGGCAAGTGTGTACCAGCCGTCTGTTTCCTGACTGGTCAACTCACCTGTAACCGTTGATAATTGCTCTGGTAGGGCACTTTCCACGGCTTGGACATATTCATCAAAAGAACTATGAACAAAGGTTACATCTGGGAAGAGTTCATTTGCCACACGAATGGCTTCGCTCAGATTTTTCTGTACAGGCTGGTGGTCACATCCGTTCATCATCAACCACTGGTTGGTCGAAGCGTAGGCACGCACATCTGCCAGTTTTTGTTTCCAGAAGGTCAAGGCCTCGTCTTTATCAACTGGAATTTCATTCCCATTACTGTACCAGTTGGCAAAGAGGATACCCAGGACACGACTTCCGTCCGCACCCTGCCAGTACATTTCTGAAAACTGGGAAGTAAACTGCTCATCTTCGAGGACTTGGTTGTCAAATCCAATCGGCTTCACACCACGACCAAAAGCTGCCACGTGAATGCCTGATTTTTGAAGGATTTGAGGCGCTTGTCCCATATTTCCAAAGGTATCTGGGAAGTAACCAATTTGAGTAGATTTACCCCATTTTGCACATTCTGCTTGACCAATCAATGTATTGCGGACATTGGCTTCACTTGAAATCAAGTAGTCATCCTGCAAGATGTAAAAGGGACCAATTTTAAGTTTGCCTTGGTCGATGTATCGTTGGACTTTGTCGCGATTTTCAGGGCGAATTTGCAAGTAGTCATCAAGGACAATAGTTTGCCCATCTAAATGGAAACTCTTGAACTCAGGGTCATTTTCAAAGAGATCGAAGAGATTGTCAAATAATTCCACCAACTGCATACGGTGGCTTTCAAAAGGCAAGTACCACTCACGATCCCAGTGACTATGTGAGATAATATGTACGACAACATTTTCCATGAAGTAAAACCTCATTCTAAATTAAATTTTTAACGTTTTAAATGTAAATTTGTGATTCTTTCCAAGAATCAGTGAAGCAAAGGCGAGCTCCTTAGCGGATATCCAAGTAATCCAAGACCAACTCACAGAACATCATGTTGGCCCAAGAGAACCATTCACGAGAATAAAGAGTTGGGTCATCCACGTGGAAGCTTTCGTGCATAACACCTGTACCACCATCGCAAGCAACCAGCTGATCCAGCAAGAATTTTTTCTCTGCCTTATCTCTTGTTGTCAAACCTTGGATAGAAAGGGCGATTGGCCAGATATAGCGATAGAAGGTATGAGAACTTCCGAGACCGCTAGCGTATTCTCCTTGGTAGAAGTATGGATTCTCAGGGCTCAGAATGGTACGGCGAGTGGCTTGATACACTTCGTCGTCAATGTCGCAATAGCCCAGATAAGGCGCAGCCAACAAACTTGGTACGTTTGGATCATCCATGATGCTGGCATTTCCTAGACCATCCACTTCAAAGGCATAAATCTTTTCGCCCTTGCTGTTGGTGGTATAAGCATAGTTTTCGATTCCTTCTTGGATTTCAGACTGGAGACGCTTAGCGTCTGTGATAACACTCTGGCTATCAGCTAGGTTTAATGCTGCGAAGATCTCTTGCACATAACCCAAGACTACTACAGCAAACATATTTGACGGAATCAAGTAACTATACTGACAGCAGTCATCGCTTGGACGAAAAGCTGACCAGGTCATGCCTGTCACTGCAAAATCAGGTCCAAAGCCATCATTTACCAAGGTGTCTTCCTTGCGGTCCGTATCTCGGACAAAACGATAAGGAGAGTTCTTGTGGTCTTGTTCCACCGTCCACAGATGGAGAATTTCCTTGGTCGCTGCGACAAAAGTTTCATCAAACTGACTAATCTCGCCAGTCTCTTTCCAGAGGAGATAAGCCAACTGCAAAGGATAGCAAAGCGAGTCCACCTCGTACTTGCGTTCCCAAATCCAGCCATTAAGGTCTGTATGGTCGGTCTCGTGGTGCCCCTTCCAGTTTTCCTCAATGTTAAAAGAGTTGGCATAAGGATCCTTGAGTACCAAGGCCATCTGACGTTTGACCAAACCGGCAATAGTCTGACGCAGGAGGGCATCTCTTTTAGCCACATGCAGGTAGGGTCTGAGTTGGGCTGTCGAATCTCGAAGCCACATAGCAGGAATATCTCCTGTGAGCACAAAGGTTGAACCATCTTCAAGGATTTCAACCGTATTGTCCAAGGTGTCGGTGTAGCAACGCTCAAAAACATCCACCCACTCTGGATGGTCCTTAGCCCGCTCTGCCACTTCATCTAGCCATTCTCTAACAATTTCTTTTGAATAAATCATCGTGCAGTATCCTCTTTCAAACAAGTTTCATTTTCAGTATATAGCTTTTGAGACAGAAAATACATACACAAATGATAGTCATTTTTCTACAAAATAGTTATCTTTGAAACTCCTTTTCTAAAGCTTATCTTTTTCTGATATAATGTAGAAAAACAGCTAAAGGAAAGACTATGAAACCACTACTTGAAACCATCGATACCCGCTTTGGAACTGCCAGCAAGCATGCCTTTTCTCGGGGAAATACCCTGCCATACACAGGCGTGCCTTTCGGGATGAATTACTTTGTGCCCCAGACCAGTGACCAGGAGGGCTCTTGGTTTTTCGATCCGCATCTGCCTATCTTTCAGGGGATTCGATTAACCCACCAGCCCAGTCCTTGGATTGGGGACTACTCTTGGCTCCTTCTGACACCTATCACAGGGCAGATAGGTGGAGACAGCCTCTTCTATCGTCAGTCTTCCTATGATATAGATAAGGCCTCTTTCCAACCTCATTATCTGAAAATTTTCTCCCTGCGCTATCAGATTGAAAGCCAGCTCACACCGACTTGCTACGGCGCTTCTATTCGCTTAGAGCAAAAGCAAGGCAAAGCCCTCTCCCTCTATCTTCACGCAGCAGATGAGCTGACCGTGGAGCAAGTAGATAAGCGAACTCTTGCCCTGCGACAAGAAGGAAAAACTGAAACCAACAAAAATCCACTAACGATGTTCACTGTCCTGAAAATGAACACGGATATTCTTGCTATCAATCAAGAAGACGGAGACTGGCGAATCGACTTAGCAAGTAGTCAAACCGAAATTCAGCTAGCGACTTCTTTCATCTCGCCTTCTCAAGCACTGCTTAATCTACCTCAAAAAGATTTTTATAGCTGTAAAGCAAGTGCCCAAGCGGACTGGGAAAATCTCCTCCATCGTTTTGATATCATGGAAACAGGAGAGGCTGACCGAACCTTCTTTGACCACTGCCTTTACAGACTCTTCCTCTTCCCACAGACTTTTTATGAGGTTAATAAATCAGGGCACGCTATCCACAAGGATCTGGCTACTGGCACTGTCCAGCCTGGTGTCCTCTTCAGCAACAATGGCTTCTGGGATACCTTCCGTACCACCTTCCCCCTCTTTGCCCTTATCATACCGGAACATTACCACCGCTTCTTAGAAGGCTTTCTCAATAGCTATCGCGATACTGGATTCCTTCCAAAATGGCTAGCTCCAGATGAACGTGGCATGATGCCAGGTACCCTGCTAGATGGCATTATCGCAGATAGCGCCTGCAAGGACATGGCTCCTGACCTAGAAGAAGAACTCCTCCAAGCCATGCTTGAAACAGCCAGCAAGTCCGATCCTCTCGGCATCAATGGCCGTCACGGACTAGCCCAATACCAAGAACTAGGCTACCTCTCTACCGACCACCACGAAAGTGTTAGCCATACCCTAGACTATGCCTATAGTGACTTTTGTATCGCCAGCTGTGCCAAAAAACTTGGTCAGAATGACATCGCGGAAACCTATAGGACTGCATCACAAAATTACCGCCATCTATTTGATGCTGAGACAGGTTACATGCGAGCGCGAGACAATCAAAGCAACTTCCGCCCTGACTTCTCTCCTTATAGTTGGGGACGCGATTATGCCGAATGTTCAGCCATCCAAGCAACTTTAGGCGTTCTCCACGACATCCCAGATTTAATCCAACTTATGGGTGGAAAAGAAACCTTCAGCAACTATCTTTTGAAAACCTGTCAAGATGCTCCCATCTTTGAGACAACAGGCTATGGTTACGAAATTCACGAAATGAGTGAAATGGCTACTGCTCCTTTTGGACAAATAGCCATTTCCAACCAACCGAGTTTCCACATTCCTTATCTCTTCCGCTACAGCGATTACCCTGACTACACTGCCCTTCTCATCAAAACTCTCCGTCAGAAGGCCTTTCACTCAAGTTGGGAAGCCTATCCTGGCGATGAAGACAATGGTAGTCTCTCGGCCTGGTACATCTGGTCAGCTCTCGGATTTTATCCGACCTGTCCAGGAAAACCAAGCTATGATCTCGGAATCCCTCTCTTTGACCACCTCCGAGTCTATCTTGCTAAAGAAAATAAATGGCTAGATATTCATACTGAGCAAAACCACAGCCACTTCAACTTTGTCAAAGAATGCCGACTGGATAAGACCCCAGTGTCTAGCATCCAACACCAAGACCTCTTGAAAGCTGATCAGCTAACTTTCACCCTTAGCTGGTTGCCCAGTCAGCCGTCCACTTCCTGAAATTCAAAAATCTCCTAGCAGACTTTCCTGCTAGGAGATTTTCTTATGAGAGGTACTTGTTTAAGCTTTGAAAATCGGATTTATTATTCGATAAGTATCAAACAATCTACCAATTAAGCTTCTTCGTCTTCTTTACGACGACGGCCTGCAAGACCAAGACCAAGTAATGCACTTGCGGCAGCTGCTACCATAGCTACAGTAGAATCTGCTGTACCTGTATTTGGCAATTCTTTAGCTGCTTTACGCGCGTTTGTTGCTGCTTCTTGGCTAGCATTAGCTGCTGCTTGAGTAGTAGCTGGAGCTACAACTGGTGTTTGAGCAGATTGGTCGTTAGCTGGAGTTGCATGATCAGTTGATGAAGCAACCTTCGCCATGAAGTCTTCGATACGTTTAACCATTGCATCCACTTCTGCTTGAGTTGCATCTGCATTGGCAAATACTTTCTTAGCATCTGCTAATAAGTCATTCGCTTCTTTTGCAGTTTCTGCATCAAGCTTAGCTGATTCTTTAATGATCAATTCATCTAATTGATGGATAGCACCTTCTAACTTAGCTTTATCCACTTTTGCGTCAGTGTTAGTAGCTCCGTTATTACCTCCACCATTTGATGGTACATATGGACGTTGTTTAAACGCATCATCTCTTGGAATTGCTAATACTTGACCTTCTTTTGTAACGATTGTTACATTTCCATCTTTGTCAATTTTAACAGCTGCTTCTGTCTTACCATCTTTTTCAACTGTTGCTGTTGCGTTACCATCTTTATCAATCGTAATTTTCACTTTACCATCTTTAGATGTGTAAACTGTATTACCATTATCGTCTGTTTCTTTCAAGAAGGCATCAAGATCAAATTCTGGAACGTCTGTAATAGCACCTAGAACCTGGTATTGGAATTTCGCTTTTTCTTCTGGAGTAATATTAGCAAGGTCTGCTACCTCTACTTTACTCAAGTCGATATCAAGATTATCTCCACCATGTTTAGATTTAGACACAGCTTCTTTATCTTTCACTAGTTGTTCTTTAGAAATTGTTGCTGTAGAACCGTCTGGCATTGTTACTGTTGCGTTTCCTTTGTCGTCTACTACTACAGTTGCGCCTGGGTTTACTGCTTCAATTGATTTCTTAACAGCTGCTTTTTCAGTATCTGTTAAGCTATCTTTGTTTCCAACTAATGTACGGATAGCTGGTGTTTTCACTTTAGCATTTGTTGCTTCATCAGCTAATTTTTCTGCTGGGATGACTAAATCTGAAGCTGGGATATTAAGAACTGTTCCGTCACCTTTGGTTACTGTTGCGTTTCCTTGATCGTCTACTACTACAGTTGATCCTGGGTTTACAGCTGACACTTTATCTTCGATCGCTTTCTTCTCAACATCTTGAAGTTCAGCTGGATCTTTTACTACAGTCTTAGCTGCTGGTGTATTTGCATCGTTACCACCATTTGGTTTCGTAGCATCATCTTCAACTTTAACTAAGTCTGATGATGGGATAACTGAAACATTACCGTCTTTAACTACTGTTGCATTTCCTTTGTCATCTACTACAACTTCAGCACCTGGATTTGCTGCTTTAACTTTGTCTTCGATTGCTTTCTTCTCAGCGTCAGTTAATTTCTCAGGGTTCGCTACTTTTGTCTTAGAAGCTGGTGTAACCGCGTTGTCTTTAGCTTTTCCATCATTCACATCTTTTTCAGATTTTGTTAAATCTGATGCTGGGATAACTGCTATCTTACCGTTTGGAAGTGTTACTGTTGCGTTGCCTTTGTCGTCTACTACTACAGTTGAACCTGGGTTTACAGCTGACACTTTATCCGCGATTGCTTTCTTCTCTTCTAGAGTTAGAGCATCTGGATTTGCTACTTTTGTCTTAGAAGCTGGCTTAACAATGTCATTTCCTGCTTTTGGTGCTTTTTCTGCATCTGATGACTTAGTCAAGTCTGCTGCTGGAATTACTGCTGTCTTACCTTCTGGTGTTGTGACTGTTGCATTTCCTTTATCATCTACAACTACTGTTGCATCTGGGTTTACAGCCTTAACTTTATCTTCGATCGCTTTCTTCTCAGCATCTGTAAGTTTAGCTGGATTTGCTACTACAGTCTTATCTGCTGGTTTAACAATGTCGTTACCTGCATTTGGTTTAGTTGCAGCTGCTGGATCTTTCGTCAAGTCTTCTGCTGGAATTACGGCTGTCTTACCTTCTGGGGTTGTAACTGTCGCATTTCCTTTATCATCTACAACTACTGTTGCATCTGGATTTACAGCTTTAACTTTATCTTCGATCGCTTTCTTCTCAGCATCTGTAAGTTTTTCTGGATTTGCTACTACAGTCTTATCTGCTGGTTTAACGATGTCGTTACCTGCATTTGGTTTAGTTGCA